>CAYMRW010000078.1:0-2477 GCA_964392825.1 uncultured Rhodobacterales bacterium | reverse complement strand
GACATGGCGATATCGGCCACGACAGCGGCAGACGAGCCCGCGGCAGGCCACGATACTTCGCCACGTCAGCCTTATCCGGCCGCTGGAAAGGCGCGTGCATCCTCATGCGTTGGGGCACCGAGACACGCGCCGCGCCTCGATCCGTCAATGGCACCGCCAAGAGACTTCGACGGCGCCGCGCCGATCGCGGCCGTGAACGTGTGTCCCGGAAGCTATCGGTCCCGATCGTCGTGAAGCGAGCCGGACGGCAATCGTCAGGACGACCCGGGACGTGATCTCCGGCTCAAAAGAGGAACCGGCATCCCGCAGAACCCATCCGATGCCGGCCGCCGGCCATGGCCTCGCGGTCCGCGGGATGTCGACGATCGACAATGAACGAGGGAGCCGAAACGGGCTTGCGCAGTACTTTGCGCCATCTATATACCATCCACACGGATGGAGACCTCGCAATGGCCGCAGCGCCTCAGACCAAACCCGGCGACACCGAGAAGATCACGATCAACCTCGGCCACGTCGACCTCGGCCGGATCGACCTGCTCGTGCAGGAGAGCTTCTACTCGAACCGGACGGACTTCATCCGCACCGCGATCCGCAATCAGCTCGCATCGGAGGCCGAGGCCGTCGCACGATCGATCGAGCGCCACACGCTGGAACTCGGCCTTCGTGACATCACGCGGCACGAACTCGAAACGGCGCGGCAGCGCAATGAGGTGCTTCATATCCGGGTCGTCGGCCTCGCCCGCATCGGCCGTGACGTCACCGCCGATCTCGCGGATGCGGCTATCGGTTCGATCAAGGTTCTCGGTTCGCTTCAGGCGCCGGCCGAGGTGAAGGCGGTCCTCAAGGACCGCATTCGATAGCAGCGACCCCCGCACACAGAGGACAAGAGCATGAACAGGAACTTCGCGGCGGCCATGGGCCGAGCGCTCGATCACGTGCGCGCCAGCGATCCCCACGAGGCGACCCGCATCATCCAGGCCGCACTCGCGGGACACTCCGGAGCGGACGGCGAGACAACCGGGGTCACGGTATCGAAACGCGTGCGGGCACGTCCAAACCTGATCGATCCCGACGCCGAAGATGCCGAGATCGTCGACGGCCGGGAGGAGGACGCTGACCATACGGCGAACCCGAGCGCCGGCGAACGTGCTCCCGGAGGCGACCGGAGCGGACAACCGCGTCGGCGTCTCCGCGACGTGATCGACGGCCTTTCCCGGGGCCGTCCGCACGGGCTTGCCGCGCACCTCGCCGGAGGCGTGGCGTTCCCCGGCCGGACCCCCATCGCGCCGGCGGTGCCCGAGGGGGCGCTGTACGAGTGGCGGTCGCACAGCGATCCCTGCGGATCTCGAGACTATCGTCTCTATGTTCCTGCATCCCTCGCAGACGGCGCCCAGGGGCTCATCGTCATGCTGCATGGCTGCACGCAGGACCCTGACGACTTTGCCTGCGGAACGTCGATGAACGCCCTGGCGGAGCGTCACGGTCTCGTCGTCGCCTACCCGGCGCAAACCCGGGCGCACAACGCGCAGGGCTGCTGGAACTGGTTTCGCACCGGCGACCAACGCCGTGACGTCGGCGAGCCGGCGATCCTCGCGGGGTTGACCCGCGCGCTGATCGAACAATTCGGCATCGACCGTTCCCGCGTGTTCGTCGCCGGCCTGTCGGCTGGCGGAGCGATGGCCGCGATCCTCGGCGAGACCTACCCCGACCTGTTCGCCGGGATCGGCGTCCATTCCGGCCTCCCCGCCGGCTGCGCGAGCGACGTCGTCTCGGCGTTCTCCGCCATGCGCGGGGAAGTCGGCCGCGCTTCGCGGCCCGCGGCAGCCTTCAACGCGGATGCGGTTCGGACCATCGTGTTCCACGGTGCCGCGGACGCGACGGTACACCCGTCGAACGGGGACAGCATCGTCGCCCGTGCGAGGCGCGACGGCTCGAAGACGCAGGAGCTGCGGGCGACTTCGCGCGGCGGCCGAAGCTATGCCAGGACGGTGACGCATGGCCCGGATGGGGTGTCCCTCATCGAGCACTGGCTGATCGAGGGCGCCAACCACGCATGGTCGGGCGGATCGGCGGCGGGCTCCTACACCGACCCGGCAGGTCCGGATGCCTCGGCGGAGATGGTCAGGTTCTTCCTCTCGGGGCGGCCGGAGCCGAACTGAGTACAGGCTGTCGCCGGACGCGCCGGAGGCTTGCCGCGATCACGAAGGGCCCCGTTTTGGCGAGCATCAATCGGACGGGTGTGGAACGGTGGTACCGGAGGACCACTTCAGACGACGAACACGACACCAGGACGTGCGATATTGCCTCCGCGTCCGTCGTCGGACGATTTGGGACAGGTGCGCTTGATCGTGACGCTCTGCTCGTGCGGCAAGCGGCGCTGTCGAACGGTTTGCTGCCTGATTTCGCTCGTTTCGCTGAGGATGGTTGCCGCTCGGCCGGAGTAGGCGTCAGCCGGGGTGAGGGTACCGAGGCTTCGT
>CAYMRW010000077.1:0-8817 GCA_964392825.1 uncultured Rhodobacterales bacterium | reverse complement strand
GGCCGCGCTCGGCCCCGGTGAACTCGCCCACCATGGCGCCGAGGATCGCCGCCGGCGCCGCGATCTGCAGCCCGGCGACGAGGTAGGGCACGGACGCGGCGAGACGCACCTGCACGAGCTCGGTGACGCGCCCGCGCCCGTAGCTGCGCACCATGTCGAACCACGTGGCGGGCGCGGCGCGCAGGCCCACGAGGAACGGCACGAAGGTGGTGTAATAGACCGCGAGTGCGGCGAGCGTCACCTGCGGCCCCGTCCCCGGCCCGAACAGCACGCGCAGGATCGGCCCCGTGGCGACCAGCGGCAGGCAGAAGACGAGGAGCGCGAGGATCGCGATCGACCGCTCGAGGCGTGGCACCAGGATCGCCGCGAGCGCCAGCAGGATCGCCGCGACGTTGCCGATGACGAAACCCGCGGCCGCTTCGGCCATGGTGACGCGGAAGGCGCGCCAGAGGAGTCCCCCGTTCTGCAGGGCATACGCCAGGACGTCGGTCGGTCCGGCGAGAAGATAGGCGCCCTCGAGCGACCGCGCCGCCAGCTCCCACCCACCGATCAGCAGGAGGATGCCGAGGCCGGTGCCCCAGCCGCGTCGCATGCCGGGCGGACGCCCGGCGACGGCCACCGTCGCAGTCATGCGGCGCCCCGTCCGGGATCGGGCCTGCGGGCTCCCCTCACTCGGCGGCGAGCGGCCGATCCCGCATCGCGACGCCCTCCGACAGCGCGGCCGCCACGGCGTCGGTCAGGTCGCGGAAGGTCTCCGTGCCGATGACCTGCGATCGTCGTGGACGCTCGAGGGGAATGGCGATGTCGGCCACGATCTCCGCCGGGCGGGGGGAGAGGACGCAGACGCGGTCGGCGATCAGCACCGCCTCGCTGACCGAATGCGTGACGAACAGGGTCGTCGTCCCCCGCGCCTCCCACAGTTTCGGCAGATCCTGCGCCAGGCGCTGCCGCGTCAGCTCGTCGACGGCGCCGAACGGCTCGTCGAGGAGCAAGAGCCCGGGGCGCGTCACCAGGCATCGCGCGATCGCTGCGCGCTGGCGCATGCCGCCCGAGAGCGCCGCCGGCCGGCTGTCGGCGAAGCCGTCGAGGCCCACGAGCGCGATCAGCCGGTCGACCGCGGCGGCGTCCTGCGGTTGCCGCGCCAGGCGCCGCGCCAGCGCCACGTTGCCGCGCACCGTCCGCCACGGTAGAAGCGAAGGGTCCTGGAAGCCGACCGCCAGTCCGCCGCGGCGGCGCACGTCGAACGGGCTCGCCCCGCCGATCTCGACGCTGCCCCCGGACGGCGTCTCGAGCCCGGCGACGAGACGCAGGAGGGTCGACTTGCCGCAGCCCGAGGGCCCGACCAGCGCCGTCGTCTCGCCCGCGGCGAAGCTGACGTCGACGGGGCGGAGGGCCGGCACCGGGCCGCCCGGCCCCTGAAACGTCTTGGCGAGCCGCCGGCAGACCACCTCCGGCG
Organism: uncultured Rhodobacterales bacterium; assembly: GCA_964392825.1. Classification (GTDB taxonomy): domain Bacteria; phylum Pseudomonadota; class Alphaproteobacteria; order Rhodobacterales; family Rhodobacteraceae; genus Roseitranquillus. The sequence continues at coordinate 7,361 of CAYMRW010000077.1, read as the reverse complement.
GAGCGGACCGGTCCGGCTCAGCCGCCATGGACCTCTTCGAGGATCGAGCGGTCCCAGAGGTCGGGGCTGACCTCGCGGCCGAGAAGCGCCAGGGTCTCGACGTTGGCCGCGACGGTCTCGTCCGTCCACCAGCCGAACCCCTGCGCCTCGGTGAGGTCCGAGAACATGAGCGGCACCTGGGCCGCGGCCTGGAGCCGCTGCGTCTCGAGGTCGAGCCCGGCGTCGGGATACCGCTCGACGGTCAGCGCCGCCGCCGCATCGGTATCGTCGCGATACGCCTGCCAGCCCTGCACCTCGCCGCGGAGGAGGCCGACGAGCTCGGCCCGCCGGTTGGCGAGGCTGTCCTCCGTGGCAATGTAGGTCTGCGAGTGCACCGCATAGCCGTGGTCGGCCATCAGCATCGTCACCGGCTCGACCCCCTGCATGACCATCGCGATGGGCAGGTCGGTGAGCCAGCAGAGCAGGCAGTCGACCTCGCCCGCGAGGAGCGGGGCCGCCGAGTACTGCGTCGGCACGATCTCGACCTCGGTGACGTCGACGTCGTTGAGCGTGCAGAGCGCCTCGAGCACCGGGGTGTTGGCGAGCGCCATGCCGATCCGCTTGCCGGCGAGGTCCGCCGGCACGTTGACCGGGTTGTCGGGCAGCGAGGCGATGGTGAACGGGTTCCGCTGCATCGCGACGAGGATGATGCGGAACGGCGCCCCCTGCTCGACCGCGGCGGCAGTGTAGTCGGCGGCGCTGATCCCGACCAGCGCCTGACCCGCCACCACCGGCGGCTCGACCGGCGCGTTCGGCCCCCCGGGATTGAGCGAGACGTTCAGCCCCTCGTCGGCCCAGAAGCCTCTCTCCTGCGCGATGTAGCTCCCCGCGAACTGGACCGAATGCAGCCACGAGAGCTGGAGTGACACCGGCGTCTGCGCCAGCGCAGGTCGCGGGCGCAAGAGCGCGCTGCCGGCGATGGCGGCGCCGCCCGCCAGCACCTGCCGGCGCGGGATCGATAATGACTTCATGCGTGTCCCCTTCATCCTGGTCGCAAGCTTATCCCGACAGCCCGCGGGGGCAAGCCGGCGTGCCGAACCGGAGGCTCAGTCCGTCGTGGCCGCGTGGCGGGCGAGGAAATCGGCCACGGCGGCGCGCGCCTCCGCGCGCTTGTCGGCCTCGAAGGTCAGCGTCGAGAAGACCGAGCGCTCCTGCTGGTCGAAGCCGTGATCGGCATCCGAGATGGTGACGGCCTCGACCTCGCCGCCGGCGGCCGAGAACGCCATCGCCCGCTCCAGGCACTCGGGCGTGCTGACGACGCTGTCCTGCGCGGCGAGGACCATCAGCGTCGGCGGGGCGTCGGCCCAGGCCGCGGCCTCGGCGCCGTTCAGCAACCCGCAATAGGGATAGAGCAGCACGATCGCCGACACGCGCGCGAGGAGATCGCCGGGCGGCGCTGGCCATTCGCTGAGCCCGGGGGGCGTCGCGCCCGTGGCGGCGAGATGCACGAACTCCATGATGCTCCAGCCGCCGTGGGAGGCGCCGAAGAGGACGACGTCGGCGGACCCGGTGGCGTCGAGCGCCGCGGCGAGATCGCCCGCCCGCTGCGGCCCGGGCAGCGCCTGCGCCATGCAGACGAAGCGCCAGTGCGCCAGCCGGTCGAGACCGCGGGGCGCGTGGCTGTCGACGATCAGCGCCGTGCGACCGGTCGCGGCGAACTCCGCCGCCCAGTAGTCCATGTTGTCGCGCGGCCCGTCGCAGCCCGAGAGCAGGATCGCCGCGCCGGACGCCGGACCCGCCTCGGGCGCGACCACGCGCCAGTGCTCGGCAAGCCGCCGCGTGCGCTCGGCCGGCGTGTCCTCGCCCAGCGTCCACCCGGCGGCATGGCGCGCCACGTTCAGGCTTGGCAGGAGGGTGGCGGCGGTGAGCGCGACAAGGAGCAGGATCGTCAGTTTCGACACCCGAGGCCCCATTCGAGCCCGCACCAGTCCTCGAGGCGTGCCGTATCCTCGGCGCTCCAGTCCTCGGGATCGGTCAGCGAGATCCACGCGTCGATGTAGTCCTCGGCCTCGTAGTTGTGCCCGAACCCCGGGGGGGCGGCCAGAGCGACGATCATGTCGACGGCGAGCTGGAACTGCGTGACGATCGGTATGAAGCGCATCGCGGGCGACACGTCCGGCGCCGGCGGCTCCCGCATCCACTCGGGCGCCCGCCAGACCGAGGCCGGCTCGTAGAACACGATCGGGTCCGAGGCGTACTGCAGGAAGACGATGCGCAGCCGGCCCCACTCGGCCGTCGCCCGGTCGAGGCCGCCGTTCTGCGACATGAAGCGGACGAACGACCCGTCCCCGACGACCGGCAGGACGTAGGGCGAGCCGGGGTCCCTCCGCTCGACCGCGCTGTTCCAGTGCGCCGAGGGAAACGGCGGCCCGGTCCAGAGCGCGCCCTGGATCGGGTCCTCGAACACCTGGAAGATGTCGAAGGAGTACATCGACGACCAGGCGCCGAGGCTGATGCCGTGGAGATAGAACTCCGGCCTGTCGTCCGCCGGCAGCGAGGTCCAGTGTCCGTAGATCGCGCGCATCGTCGCCCGCGCCTGATCCAGGCCCGCGTCGGTCTCGAAGATCAGCGCGAAGGGGGATTGCAGGTAGGAATACTGCACCGCCACCGTCGCGACGTCGCCGTCGTGCATGTAGACGAGCGGATCGTGGCCGCCGGGGTCGAGCCAGCCGGTGCCGGTGGGGCTCGCCACCACCAGGATCTCGCGCTCGAAGGCGCCGAGCCGCTCGAGTTCGGCGAGCGCGATCTTCGCCCGCTCGTCCGGATCGTCCGCCTGAGCCCGGCCGACATAGACGCGGATCGGATCGACGGCGGCGCGCCCGGTGAACGCCGCGATCGCCTCCGCGTCGGGACCGCCGGTGACGAAGTCCCGCCCCGGCTGCCCCATGGCGCCCCAGTCCACGAGCGATTGCGGCCCCCCCGGGATGTCGGCCCCGGTCGGTCCCGGCGGCGCCTCGGCGAAGAGATCCTGCGCCGTCTCGTAGGACTCGTCGAGCGCGTTCAGGATGCCGGGCACGATCCCGTCGCGCGTCAGGACGAGAAGCACGAATGCGGCGACGACCAGACCGAGCACGTTCGCCGCCCGCTCGGGCATGACGCGGTAGAGCCGCCGGCGCACGAGGTCGAAGAGAAGCTGCACGCCCAGGCCGATGAGGAAGCAGACCGCGAATACCGCCGCCGCGACGCCAAGGACGCCGAGGACGTGCAGTTCCTCGACGGGCGCCATGCCGAAGCGGCTGCGGATCGTGTTCTGCCAGTGGTCGGCGCGAAACAGCGCATAGGCCCAGACGGCGAGCACCGGCACCGCGACGACCAGATGGCCGATCCGCCCCGCCCGGCCGCCGAGGCGCGGCAACTCGAGCGCGCGCCAGAGAACCAGTACGACCTGCCCGACGACGTAGCCGATGGCGGTCACGAGCCCCGCCAGAACACCCTGCAGGACCCACGGCCGCGGGATCAGCGACGGCGTCAGCGACCCCGCGAAGAACAGCAAGCCGAGCCAGAGAGGCAGGAGGGCGAGCCCAAGGAGCCGCGGTGCCGGCGCGCGCGGCATGGCCGGATCCGAAGCCCGCAACGGCACCCGCGACGGCAAGGAAGGATCGCTCACACCGCCACCTGCATTCTCGAACCACGTCCGGACCGATCCATAGACGGGAACGCAGCGTTTTGACCAGCCTTCGCCACAGGTGACGCTCCCCTTCACACCCGTTGCGCGTGGTGTCACGGTCGCGCGGACGCCGACAGGGAGTTCCCATGCGCCACATCGCCGCCCGTGCCACGCTCGCCGCCGGCCTCGCCCTCCCGGGCGGGGTGCTGGCCCATCCGCTCGATGGGCTCTCACCCGATGAGATCACTGCCGTCACCGGCATTCTCGCCGAGGCCGGGCGCACGACCGCGGCGAGCCGGTGGCCGCTGATCGAGCTTCACGAGCCGGACAAGTCCGAAGTGCTTGCCTGGGAGGACGGCGATCCGACGACCCGCCGCGCCCTCGTCGACGTCGTGACCGAGGACGGGGTCTTCCGCGGCGTCGTCAACATCACCGACCGCGCCGTCGAGAGCTGGGAGCCGGCCGAGGGCGAGCCCATGCTGCTTGTCGAGGAGTTCGTGGGCGCCATGGAGCTCGCGCTCGCGCACCCCGACATGGTGGCCGGGCTCGAGGCGCGCGGCCTGACCCCCGACGATGTCTTCTGCCTGCCGCTCACCGCCGGTGCCTTCGGCGCTCCGGAGGAGGCGGGGCGGCGGCTGATGAAGGTGCCCTGCTATGTCCTCCCCGAGGGCTCGAACTGGTACGCCAGGCCCGTCGAGGGCCTCGTCGCCACCGTCGACCTCGCCACCGGCGAAACGCTCGAGGTCGTCGACACCGGCCCCGTCCCGATCCCCGAGGACCCCTGGGGCTACACCGAGGCTGAGATCGCCGAGCGCGACGACATGAAGGTCGGCGACACGTCGAACCCCGCCACGCTCGCGCAGCAGGGCGGGCCGTCCTACGCGGTCGACGGCAGCCGGGTCGACTGGGACCTCTGGTCGTTCCGGTGGCGCATCGACAAGCGCCCGGGCGTCGTCCTCTCCGACATCCGCGCCGACGGACGCCAGGTGCTCTACCAGGCGCACCTGTCGGAGGTCTTCGTGCCCTACATGGACCCCGACGCGGGCTGGTACTGGCGCACCTACATGGATTCGGGCGAATACGGCTTCGGCATCTTCCTCTCGCCGCTGCGAGCCGGCGTCGACTGCCCGGCCCACGCGACGTTCCTGCCGGCGCTAGTCCATGCCGACGACGGCACGCCCCTCGAGATCCCCGACGCCGTCTGCATCTTCGAGCGGAGCATCGGCGACCCCGCCTGGCGGCACTTCGAGATCTTCGCCCAGGGCCCGGACACGTTCGTCCCGGCGGAGGGGCGGCCGGCGACCGAGCTCGTCGTCCGCTCCGCCTCGCAGGTCGGCAACTACGACTACCTGATCGACTACCGCTTCGACCAGTCGGGGCGGATGCAGGTGATGGTGGGCTCGACCGGCCTCGACGCCGTCAAGGCCGTGGCGTCGACCAGCCTCGACGACGCGACGGCCGCGGCCGATACCAGCCACGGCACGCTGATCGCGCCGAACCTCGTGGCCCCGAACCACGACCACTTCTTCAACTTCCGCCTGGACTTCGACATCGACGGGCAGAGCAACTCGTTCATGCGCACCGGCATCGTCCCGGGCGAGGCGCCCGACGACATACCGCGCCGCTCGCTCTGGGTGACCGAGCAGACGATGCCGCAGACCGAGGCCGAGGCGCGCTACAAGATCAGCCCCGACACCCCGGCGATGTACCATGTCGGCAACATGGGGGTGGAGACCAAGCTCGGCCATCATCCGACCTACATGATCCAGTCCGGGAACAGCGTCGCCTACAGCCCGCTCGACGTCGCTGCAGACCCGCCGGCGCTGCGCAACCCCTACATCGAGTACTCGCTCTTCGTGACGCCCTACGCGCGGGAGGAACGCTATGCAGGCGGCGAGTACGCGTTCCAGAGCGATGGATCCGACACCCTCGCGACGTGGATGCAGCAGGACCGGAACGTCGCCGACACCGACATCGTCGCCTGGTACACGATGGGCTTCCACCACGTCCCGCGGATGGAGGACTGGCCGGTCATGCCGCTGATGTGGAAGGGCATCACGCTCGCGCCCTTCAACTTCTTCGACCACAACCCGGCGATCACGGTCCCCCTCCCCGACGACCTCGACACCGCCGCCGCCGAGTAGCGCGTCACGCCCGCCGATCGCCCCGTCACCGCCGCATCACCCGCGGCGGTCTCGGGCGCCCGGACTACTCACGGGCACCATGCGAAGACCGTTCGCCGAAACGGGCGCCCCCCTGGCGTCGGGACATGTCGGGGCGCGCAGGTCCGTCCGCGCCGTCCCTTCATCTTTCCAAAAGTATCCCGGGGGAGCCGCGGCGTCGCCGCGGCGGGGGCTGGCCCCCGTGACCTGCGCCGCCCCCCCCCACGCCGCCACGATCGACGCGCGGCTTCCGCCGCTGCGCCTCCGGGCCATGCGGGCACTTGCGATGCCCCGACTGAACGACCGCGACGCGGGCGTCCGGCTGCAGCCAATCGTCGGGAGCGGACCTCAGCCCTCGACGAGGCGGCGAAGGTCGGAGGCGGGCGGACGACCGAGGGCCCGCTCGAGCCGTGCCGCGCCCATTCGGCGGGCGACGAACATCGGTCCGCCAAGCCAGCGGGGAAAGCCGTAGCCGTGGATTTCCACGAGGTCGACGGCGGCGGGACCGTCCGCGACCCCCTCGGCGACGATCGACGCGCCCTCCTCCGCCATCTCGGCCACGAGGCGTTCGGCGATCGTGGCGTCCCCTGGCGGCCGTGCGCCGCCCGTCCGGTGGGCCAGCAGCCCCGCCACCGCGTCCGACCGGCGCGGCGTGCGGTCGCCCTCGGCGTAGTCGTACCAGCCGCCGCCGGTCTTCTGTCCCTTGCGCCCGGCCCGCACGAGGAGGTCGCCCAGCGTCTCGGGCACGTCCCTCCCGGCGCTGCGCGCCGCCTCCCGCTGCTGGAAGGCGATGTCGAGACCCCCCAGGTCCTGGGCCTCGAACGGGCCCATGGCCATGCCGCGGGTCCGCATCGCCGCGTCGACCTCGGCGATGGGCACGCCCGCCTCGACCAGCGCCTCGGCCGCGGCACGGTACCGCCTGAGGATGCGGTTGCCGATGAACCCCTCGCAAATGCCGGCCCGGACCGGAATCTTGTTCATCCGCCGCGCAAGGGCGAAGGCCGCCGCGAGCGTTTCCGGCGCCGTCTCGGGAACCGGCACGATCTCGAGAAGGCGCATGACGTTGGCCGGGCTGAAGAAGTGCAGCCCGAGGAAACGTCCTGGGTGGCGCAGGCCCTTCGCAATGCGGCGGGGGTCGAGGTAGGAGGTGTTGGTGGCGAGGATCGCGTCGTCCCGGCAGGCTGCGTCGAGGCGGGCGAAGACCTCGCGCTTGAGGGCGAGATCCTCGAACACCGCCTCGACGACGAGATCGGCATCGGCGAGGCGGGCATGGTCGGTGGTCGCCTCGACGCCCTCCATCCGCGCCGCGGCGTCCTCCGTGGTCATCCGACCGCGGCTTGCGCTCCTCTCCCAGCCGGCCCTGAGCCGCGCCAGGCCCGCCGCGGCCGCGTCCTCGTCGCGCTCGACCAGCACCACGCGGACCCCCGCGTCGCGGAGCGCCGTGGCGATCCCGGTGCCCATCGTGCCGCCGCCGACGACGCCTGCGCTGACGATCTCGCACGTCGGCACGCCCTTGAGGTCGCGGGGGCGCAACGCCGCGCGCTCGGCGAAGA
>CAYMRW010000076.1:0-8863 GCA_964392825.1 uncultured Rhodobacterales bacterium | reverse complement strand
CCCAAGGGCGGCACCTTCGCCCACAAGACCGGCAATCTCGCCGAACTCGTCTGCTCGAACTCGTTCCGCTCGGACGACGACGCCCACAACGCCGTCGGCCAGCTGCACTGGGAGATGCGTCAGGCTGGCGGGCTCATCATGGAGATGGGCGATCGCCATCGCCTGCCGGCTGGCGGCGCCCTCGCCGTCGACCGCGAGGGCTTCTCGGCCGGCGTCAGCGCCCGCATCCGCGAGCACCCCCTGATCCGCGTCGAGACGGACGAGATCGTCGAGCTGCCGCAGACGGGGTCGTGGATCGTCGCCACGGGTCCCCTCACCTCGTCCCGGCTCGGCGCGGCGATCCGGGAGGTGACGGGCGAGGCGTCGCTCGCCTTTTTCGACGCCATCGCTCCCATCGTCTACGCCGACTCGATCGACATGTCGGTCGCCTGGGCGCAGTCCCGCTACGACAAGGGCGCGACGGAGGCGGAACGGACCGCCTACCTGAACTGCCCGATGACGAAGTCGGACTACGAGGCGTTCGTCGACGCCCTCCTCGCCGCGGAGAAAACCGAGTTCCACGCGGGCGAGGCCGGATCCGCGCCCGACGCGACACCCTATTTCGAAGGCTGCCTGCCCATCGAGGTGATGGCGGCGCGCGGCCGCGACACCCTCCGCTTCGGCCCGATGAAGCCTATCGGCCTTACCGACGCGCACCGACCAGAGGTCAAGGCCTACGCCGTCGTGCAGCTTCGGCGCGACAACGCCCTCGGCACGCTCTACAACATCGTGGGCTTCCAGACCAAGATGAAGTACGGCGCGCAAGCCGATGTCCTGAGAATGATTCCCGGCCTGCAGGAGGCACGGTTCGCGCGTCTCGGCGGCATCCACCGCAACACGTTCCTCAATTCCCCCCGCTTGCTCGACCGCGCCTTAAGGTTGCGGCCGAGGGCGAACGTCCGCTTTGCCGGCCAGATCACCGGCGTCGAGGGCTATGTCGAATCGGCGGCGATGGGCCTGCTCGCCGGGCGTCTCGCCGCGGCTGAACTGCTGGGCCGCCGTCTCCCCGATGTGCCGCCGACGACCGCAATCGGCGCCCTCCTCGCCCACATCACCGGGGGAGCGGAGTCGGCCACGTTCCAGCCGATGAACGTCAACTTCGGCCTGTTTCCGCCGGTCGACGCGCGCGGCGGGCGCCGCGGCCGGCGCGAGCGCTACCTCGCCTACACCGCGCGCGCCAAGAGCGACTGGTCGGCATGGCTTGCCGCCCCCGACCGCGCCGCCGCCTGATCACCGCCCGGTCTCCCGGCTTCGCCCGCTCCTCTCCGCGTCCGGGGGGCGCCGCATGACCGGTGCGGGCAACTTCGGCACCGATCGCGTTGCCGGCCGAGCCGCCGCCTGCGAAAGTCACCGATCGACGGCAGGAAAGGGCGGGCGACGCTGCCAGGAAACGTCGTGAGGACCCGGTTCGCCCCTTCGCCCACGGGGCCCCTGCATCTCGGCCATGCGCTCTCGGCGATGACGGCGCACGATTTCGCGCGGACCCGCACCGGCGTGTTCCTCCTGCGGTTCGAGGACATCGACCGCGCGCGCAGCAAGGCGGAATGGGAGGCGGCCATCGTGGCCGACCTAGTCTGGCTCGGCATCCGCCCCGACGAGACCCCCGTCCGCCAGTCCGAACGTCAGCATCTCTACGACCGCGCGCTCGACCATCTGTGGAACGCGGGATTTCTCTATCCCTGCCGGTGCAGCCGGGGCGACATCCGCGCCGCCCTCGCCGCCCCGCAGGAGGGTCCGCTGCCGGTCGGGCCGGACGGACTCGTCTATCCCGGCACCTGCCGCGACCGCCCGAGGACAGGGCCGCGTCCCGATGCCGCGCTCAGGCTCGACATGGGGCGCGCCGTCGGGCGGACGGGCGACGTCGCCTTTCGGGAACTGAGCGAACGGCGGCAGGTGCGGGTGACCGCCGCCGCTCTCGTGGCGAGCGTCGGCGACGTCGTTCTGGCTCGCCGCGGAATCGGCACGTCTTACCACGTGTCAGTCGTCGTCGACGATGCGGAACAGGGGATCAGCCACGTGGTGCGCGGGCGCGACCTCTACGAGGCGACGGCGATCCACGTGGTCCTGCAACGCCTCCTCGGGCTGTCCGTGCCGGACTATCTGCACCACGCACTCGTGCGCGACGCCGACGGCAGGCGGCTTGCCAAGCGGCACGACGCACGCGCCATCGCCGCATATCGCGACGCCGGGGCAAGCCCGGCCGATCTCCGCAGGATGGTCGGGCTCGATCGAGGCGGCAGGATCGTCTGACCCGACCGGCTCTCGCGGACGCAGCGCACTCAGGCGGGACCGGCGATCTCAACCTCAGACCCCGCGCGGACGGCCGTATAGAAGCAGGTCGGCCGTCCGGTATGGCAGGCAGGCCCGGCCTGCCGGACCACCAGCAAAAGGCAGTCGCGGTCGCAGTCGATCCGCATCTCGACCAGGTCCTGGACGTGCCCGCTCGTCTCGCCCTTGCGCCACACCTCGCGGCGGGATCGCGACCAGTAGACGGCGCGCCCCTCCGCCAGAGACATCCGGACCGTCTCGGGGTTCATCCAAGCGACCATCAGCACCTCGCCGGTGACGGCGTCCTGGGCCACGGCAGGGATCAGCCCCGCCGCGTCGTAGACCAGGGTGTCCGGGTCGAAGGTCATGCCCCAAGCCTTTCCTGCGGCGCTCGGTGGCCCTACGTATCGGGTGGCGCGAGCGGGGAAAAGCCATGTCCGATTCCGACCTCATCAAGCTCTACTCGGGCCGCATCCTCGAGCTTGCGGCGTCGATCCCGCGGACCGGCCGCCTCGAGGCGCCGGACGCGTCGGTGCGCCGACGCTCGCCGCTTTGCGGCTCGACGGTCACCGTCGACATCTCCGTGCGGGACGGGCGGATCGTCGACTACGCGCAGGACGTGAAAGCCTGTGCGCTCGGTCAGGCCGCCGCCTCCGTCGTCGGCAGCGTGGCGATCGGTCGGAACAGGGCCGAGGTGGACGCGGCGCGCGACGCGCTCAAGCAGATGCTGAAGGCCGACGGCCCCGACCCCGGGCACCCGTTCGAAGACTTGGGCGTACTGCGTCCGGCGCGCGATTACAAGAACCGCCACGCCTCGATCATGCTGACGCTCGAGGCGCTCTCGGAGGCGATGGCCGAAGCCGAATCGCACGCGGCCCTGCGCCAGGGCTGATCCGCCGCGGCAAGGGATCGGTCCCGCGCGGCACGGAGCCAGCCTATCCCGTTCCCAGGTGATCGGTGCGTACAGTGACCGCCCAAATGGCGCGATATTCCTTGAGACGCGGAGCGCGCATCAAGTTGTCGCGCCATCGGGTCAGGAGGTGCACACATGCGCTGCGATCCGGGGCAGCGGCAGCAAGAAGCTGAGAGCCGACGCAGTGCATTAGATGCCTGCTCAAGCGAGCCTCGGCCTGATGGAACGACGGATCGGCAGCGCTGCCGGAACGCGGCAGCCGATAGATCCACGCCGAAAAAAAGCCGCCGCGCAGCCTGTGAAGACCGGGCGCGGCGGCAGTGACGGCGGGGCGAACCGAGCCTCAGGGTGAGAGCGAGGCCGATCCGGGGGAACGCATGTGACGATCGCCCCGCCGCTGAGCAGACGATCAGACGAGAAGCCGCAAATGCAGCCCCGCGACGAGGAGGAGGACGAGGGCAAAGCCGCCCGCCAGGTCCTGCGCCAGTCGCGCATCCGGACACTGATGAAGAATTCGAGCCATCGCGACCTCCTGTTTCCACTTTGTTCTCACATCGCGGTCGCGGAGTAAAGAACTTTCAGGGAACATTAACCTGCGCGGAGGAAGCCCGCCGCCCGATCCTGCCGCATCAGCCAGAGGAGCAGCCGCACCGCCTCGCCGCGACGTCCGCGCAGCCCGGGGTCCTCAGCGACCAGATGGCGGGCATCGCGCTGGGCCGTGTGGAGAAGCGCACCCTGACGCTCGGCATCGGCCACGTAGAACTGCGGCAGGCCGCTCTGCGCCGTGCCGAGCAGATCGCCGGCGCCGCGCATGGCGAGATCCTCCTCGGCGATGCGGAACCCGTCCTGCGTCTGCCGCAGGATGTCGAGCCGCCGCCGCCCCGCGTCGGTGAGCGGCGGCTGGTAGAGAAGCAGGCAACTCGATTGCCCGGCGCCGCGACCGACCCGGCCGCGAAGCTGATGCAGCTGGGCGAGGCCGAACCATTCGGCCCGCTCGACGACCATGATGACGGCTTCCGGCACGTCGACGCCGACCTCGATGACCGTCGTCGCGACCAGGACGCTGGCGGTGCCGGTGGCGAAGTCGTGCATCGCGTCGTCGCGCTCGGGTCCGGGCATCTGCCCGTGGACGAGGCGGACGGCGTCGCCGAAGACGGCGCGGAGATGCTGAAAGCGCTCGGCGGCCGCGGTCAGGTCGGTGGCCTCGCTGTCCTCGACGAGCGGGCAGACCCAGTAGGCGCGCCGGCCCTTCGCCAACGCTCCGCGCAGGTGCTCCACCACCTCTCCGAGCCGCCCCATCGGGATCGTCGCGGTGCGGATCGGCTGCCGGCCGGGCGGTTTCTCGTCGAGGACCGAGACGTCCATGTCGCCGTAGTGGCTGAGCGCCAGCGACCGCGGGATCGGCGTCGCCGTCATCACCAGGACGTCGACGCCATCGCCCTTGGCGCCGAGACGCATGCGCTCGGCAACGCCGAAGCGGTGCTGTTCGTCGACGACGGCGAGGCGCAGGTCGGCGAAGGCGACGTCGTCCTGGAACAGCGCATGGGTACCTATCGCGATGTCGGTGCGGCCTTCCGCCAGCGCGCGGAGGGTCTCGCGCCGCCCCGCGGCCCCGTCCCGGCCGGTCAGCACGTCGAGCCGAACGCCCAGCCGGGCGGCATCGGCCGCCAGTCGCTCGCCGTGCTGGCGCGCCAGTATCTCGGTCGGCGCCATCAGCGCCGCCTGGCCGCCGGCCTCGACCGCGGCCAGCATCGCCATGAAGGCCACGAGCGTCTTTCCGGCGCCGACGTCGCCCTGCAGGAGGCGGTGCATCCGCCGCGGCGCCGCGAGATCGGCCACGATCTCGTCGATCGCGCGGGTCTGCGCCCGCGTCGGCGCGTAGGGCAGGTGCGCGAGCGCCCGCGCGCGCAGGGCGCCGTCCCCCGAGGTCTCGCGCCCGGGGGCATGACGCCGGCGCCCCCGGACGAGGGCCAGGGTGATCTGGTGGGCCAGGAATTCGTCGTAGGCGAGACGCTGTCGCGCGGCCGTGTCGGGGCCACAGTCGGCCGGAACCCTCGGACCATGCGCTGCGCGAAGGGCCTCGACCCAGGACGGCCAGCCGCGCTCGGCCACGAGCGCGGGATCGATCCACTCCTGGGGATCGGGCAGCGTTTCGAGCACGTGCCGGACCGCCCGGGAAAGACCCTTCTGGGTCAGGCCCTGGGCGAGCGGGTACACGGCCTCCGCGTCCGGTACGGCGTCCGTCTCCGCCTCGGGGACGACATGATCGGGATGCACGATCCGGGCCATGCCGTCGTAGTGGTCGAGCCGGCCCGAGACGACCCGTCGCTGTCCCGCCGGCAGAAGCCGGTTCAGCCAGTCGGGCGCGGCGTGGAAGTAGACGAGCTGCAACGTGGTGCCGGCGTCGCGCACGGTGACGACGTGCGGGCGGCCTCTTCGGGGGGCCGGCGCGTGGCTTACGACTTCGACCGCCACGGTGACGACCTCGGGCGGCACGGCTTCGCGGACCGAGGCGACGCGTCGTCGCTCCAACACCGTGTGCGGGAGGGTGTAGAGGAGGTCGCGTGGCGCCTCGATGCGCAGGGCGCCGAGGGCCTTGGCCGTCTTGGCGCCGACGCCCGGCAGAGACTTCAGGTCGGCGAAGAGCGGATAGAGGATTTCGGGGCGGCCGCTCATGCCTCGCCGAGAAGCGCGAGCCAGCCGTCCTCGTCGATCGTCTCGATGCCGAGTTCCGCGGCCTTCTGCCCCTTCGAGCCGGCACCGGGTCCTGCCACGACGAGGTCGGTTCGGGAAGAGACCGAGCCCGCCACCTTGGCGCCGAGCGCCTCGGCCCGCGACTTGGCCTCGGCCCGCGTCATCCGCTCGAGACTGCCGGTAAAGACGATGGTCCTGCCGGCGATGGCGCTGTCGGCAACAGGCCGGTCCGGTGGCACGATACGGTCCAGTCGAGCCACGAGGCGGTCGATCGAGGCCCGCTCCTCGATCTGGGCGAAGCTGGTGACGAGCGAGGTGGCGACCACGGCGCCGATGCCGTCGATCCCGACGAGGTCGTTCCAGGCGGCGCGGCTGGCGTCGTCGGGGGCGGGTTCAGCGTTCCAGGCCGCGTCGCGCACGCGCTTCGGCTGCGCCCGCCGGCCCTCGGCCGCGGCTCGACCGCGTTCCTCGGCCTCGGCGGCGTCGGCGGCGCGGTGGCGTTCGGCGGCCGGACGCGCGGCGTCGACGGCGGCGACGAGCTCGTCCCACGTGCCGTAGTGGCGCGCGAGATCGGCCGCCGCGACCTCGCCGACGTGACGCAGGCCGAGAGAGAAGATCAGCCGCTCGAGCGATATCGTGCGGCGTTCGGCGATGCCGTCGAAGAGATTGCGCGACGACCGCTTGCCCCATCCGAGCTGTTGGGAGAGCGGGGTGCGTCTTTGCTCGCGCAGGCGTTCGGCAAGGCCCTGCGCCTCGAAGCCGTCCATCCCGAGGGCCTCGGACAATCGCGTACGCGCCGCCTCGCGGTCCGCCGCCGCCGCCACGGCTGCCTCGGCGGCGACGAGGGCCTTGTCGCCCGCGGCGTCACGCGCCTCGAGCGTGAAGATGTCGGCGGGCTCGCGGATCCACCCGAGGAGATGGAAGAGCTCCACCTGACGTGCACCCAGACCCTCGATATCGAAGGCAGCGCGGCCGACGAAGTGCCGAAGCTTCTCGACCGCCTGCGCCGGGCAGACGAGGCCGCCGCTGCAGCGGCGCACCGCGTCTCCCGGTTCGCGCACCGCCGCCGATCCGCATTGCGGGCAGGTTTGCGGGAAATCGTAGGGGTCGGCGTCGGGCGGGCGGCGGTGGAGGTCGACATCGGCGATCTTCGGAATCACGTCGCCGGCGCGGTAGACCTGCACCCAGTCGCCCACGCGGATATCGCGGCCGCCGCGGATGGCCAGTCCCGATGCGTCGCGGCCGGCGATGTAGTCCTCGTTGTGCAGCGTCGCGTTCTGCACGACGACGCCGCCGACGGTCACCGGGGCCAGCCGCGCGACGGGGCTGAGCGCCCCGGTGCGACCGACCTGGATGTCGATCGCCTCGAGCCGGGTCCACGCGGTCTCGGCCGGGAACTTGTGGGCGATGGCCCATCGCGGCGTCGCCGAGCGGACGCCGAGCCGTGACTGCAGCGCCAGGTCGTCGACCTTGTAGACGACCCCGTCGATGTCGAAGCCGAGCGCCGCCCGCTCGGCCTCGATGCGGGCGTAGTGCGCCAGCGCCTCCTCGGGTCCCGCACAGACCCGGACGAGGGGGCTCGTGGCGAAGCCGAGCTCGCGCAGCCGGTCGAGCGCTTCCGCCTGCGTGTCGGCGAGCGGCGCGCTGACCTCCCCCCAGGCATAGGCGAAGAACCTCAGCGGCCGCGTCCGCGTCACCTCGGGGTCGAGCTGGCGCAGCGAGCCCGCCGCCGCGTTGCGCGGGTTGGCGAAGAGACGCAGGCCGCGTTCCGCCTGGCGCCCGTTCAGCGCGGCGAAGTCGGCATGCGTCATGTAGACCTCGCCCCGGACCTCGAGCACGTCCGGGGCGCCGGCAAGGCGCGCCGGGATGTCGTCGACCTGCCGCGCGTTCGCGGTGACGTTCTCGCCCGTCGTCCCGTCGCCGCGCGTCGCCGCGACGGCCAGCGCCCCCGCCTCGTAGCGGAGGCTGAGAGACAGCCCGTCGATCTTCGGTTCGGCGACGTAGGCGACCGGACCCTCGATCCCGAGATAGCGGCGGACGCGGGCGTCGAACTCGCGAATGTCCTGGTCGTCGAAGGCGTTGTCGAGCGACAGCATGCGGACCGCGTGCCGGACCTTGTCGAAGGTCTCCGCGGGCGCCGCGCCGATGCGCTCGGACGGGCCGTCGGCGCGCCTGAGCTTCGGGAATCGGGCCTCGATCTCGCGGTTCCGCCGCTTGAGGGCGTCGTATGCGGCGTCGCTGATTTCGGGGGCGTCATCGCGGTGATAGGCGATGTCGGCGGCGCCCAGCAGTTCGGCCAGGCGCGCGAGTTCCGTCTCCGCCTCCTCCGGCGACAATGCGCCGACGTCCTTGTCCTGCGCCGCCATCCTGGCCCTCTGATAGAGGCTCGCTCAGCCCTGTTCCAGACACCCTGACGGCGGTCGGTGAGCGGACGGAGGCGAAGGGCGCGGTCATGTCGGACGCCTTCCGTGCGAGGGCGCCGCGCCTCCGGGCCCGGGAGCCGCAGCGATACCGGGCACGATGGTCATGGCCACGACGCGCAGCGCACGCGAGATCGCGTCGAAACGCGGGAAGGCGGCGACGGGGCGTCCCGGCCCCGGGCGGAAGCACCTGGGCCCTTCGGTGGCCGCGACCGGTGGGTCGTCGGCCGGCCCGCGGAGGCGACCGCCTGCGGGAGCGTCCGTCGCTCCCGCCGGCGTCTTCGTGGAGCCTACTGGCCGACGGCGATCTTGCGCGGCTGGCTGGCGGTTTCCGGGTCGCGCAGCACGTAGCCGCGGCCCCAGACGGTCTCGATGTAGTTGTCGCCGCCGGTCGCCTGGCTGAGCTTCTTGCGCAGCTTGCAGATGAAGACGTCGATGATCTTGAGCTCGGGCTCGTCCATGCCGCCGTAGAGGTGGTTGAGGAACATCTCCTTGGTCAGCGTCGTGCCCTTGCGCAGGCTGAGGAGCT
>CAYMRW010000075.1:0-8899 GCA_964392825.1 uncultured Rhodobacterales bacterium | reverse complement strand
TGGCGGTGATGAAGGCGGTCATGGCGAGCACGATCAGCACCAGGTAGACGACGGCGAGGAGCGTGCCGTAGCCCACGTTCGAGCGGTCGCGGTACTCGCGGAAGACGAAGCTGGTCACCGTGTCGGTGGCGCCCCCGGGCCCGCCCGCGGTGACGTTGATGACGATGTCGGCGAGCTTCAGCTTGAAGATGATGCGGATCAGCAGCGCGGTGATCGAGACCGGGATCATCAGCGGGAACGTCACCTCGCGGAACCGCTGCCACGGCGTGGCGCCGTCGACCCGTGCCGCCTCCATCACCTCACGGTCGAGCGACTGCAGCCCGGCGAGCAGGATCACCATCATCAGCGGGATCCAGGTCCAGGCGTCCATGACCATGATCGACACCTTGGCGATCAGGGGGTCGGAGAAGAACGTCGGCTGGTCCCAGCCGAGCCAGCGGGCGAACCGCGCCACGGGCCCGAACCGCGTCTCGAGCATCGACTTGCCGAGCATCCACGACACCGCGACGGGCGACAGCATCAGGGGCAGCAGGAACGCCACGCGGAAGAACTTGCGCGCCCGGATCTCGGCCGAGAGCAAAAGCGCCAGGCCGAAGGCGATGACGTACTCGACGAGGATCGCGAGCGTGTACCAGACCATGTTCAGAAGCGCGTTCCAGTAGAACGGGTCGGCCCAGAGCCGCGCGAAGTTGCGCCCCGGGGCGAAGGTCGGGCCGGTCGGGCTCGCGAGATTCCAGTCGGTCAGCGCGATCCAGACCGCGAAGATCAGCGGGAAGATCACGATCGAGACGACGAAGAGCAGCGCGGGCATCAGAAAGAGCGCCCGCTTGCCCTGCTCGCCGCGGACCAGCACCCGGCTCCAGCAGAGCGCCACGAGCCACGCGAGGTAGGGGTAGAGCACCGGCTGCCACGACGTGAAGCCCACCGCCGAGAAGCCCGCGACATGCGCCGCCTGCACGGCGACGGCCAGCGCGAAGACCGCGAACGTCCCCCAGGCGAGCCACCGTCCGGCCCGCGCGCGGGCGGGCGAGATGTCGTCGCGGGTGACGGTGTGCAGCCGGTCGCCGAGGCTCATGGCCGCGATCCTGACCGGCGGCCCCAAGGCTGGCAAGCGCCGTCGTTGACAGGATTCCGCGATCTTCCATACTCGAACCCGACCCCGAGCAAGGGCGGCGGATCGCGCCGAGAGGGGGGAGGCCGGACGCGAAGATCCGGTGCCATCAGGGAGGATCACCGGAAATGAAGCGACGTCTCTACGACCACCTCGTGCGCGTCTCGATGAGCCGGCGGCGGATGCTGCAGGGCTCGGCCGCGCTCGCCGCGGCGGGCGCGCTGCCCCGCCCGGGCACGGCCCAGGATGCGGGCGCCGACATCCGCCGGCAGATCCTGCAGATCCCGGGTGTCGGTGCGGGATCGCCGACCGATGCCGACTGGCAGCGGGTGGGCGAGCTCTGCCTCGGCGGCACGCGCGAGACGGTGCAGGAGGGCGAGTTCGAGGGCGTCGAGCTGACCTTCATGGGGCTCAACAACCAGAACCTGCACAACTTCCTGTTCCGCGGCTTCCTCAAGCCCTGGGAGGACTACACCGGCGCCACGATCAACTGGATCGACCTGGCGCAGGCCGACTACAACCCGCGCCTGCAGCAGTCGATCGCCACCGGCACCGTCGACTTCGACATCCTGCAGATGGGCGCCCCGTTCGAGGGCGACACCGCCGGCAAGGGCCTGCTCGACGAGATGCCCGACTGGGTCGCCGAGCTGATCGAGATGGACGACTACGTCGACTACCTCAAGGCGCCCGTGGGCACCTGGGACGGCAAGACCTACCGCGTCTCCATCGACGGCGACTGCCACACGCTGGCCTACCGCACCGACTACTACGACAGCGCCGAGCTGGCCGAGGCCTGGGCGGCCGAGGGCGACGGCAGCGACTGGGCGCCGCCGACGACATGGGCACAGGTCAACGCGCACTCGAAGTTCCTCGCCGGCAAGACCGACCCGTTGACCGGGGGGTCGGCCTACGGCTTCCTCGATCCGCTGAAGATCACCTGGGGCGGCTTCGGCTTCTACTTCCTCGCCGACCGCGCGGCGCCCTACGCCAAGCACCCGGGCGACCCGGCGTGGCTCTTCGACCCCGACACCATGGCGCCGCGCATCAACAACCCGGGCTGGGTGCAGGCGATCGAGGACGTGATGGAGCTGATCGAGGCCGGCGCCTACCCGCCCGAGCAGATGAACGCCGACCCGAACACCACCGCATTCCAGCAGTTCCTGGCGGGCACCGGCGGGGCGCTGACTTGGTGGGGCGACGTCGGCTCGAACGCGCGCACGTCCGACACCTCGCTCGTCGGCGACGTCGTCGGCTTCTCGACGATCCCGGGGGCGGGCCGCGTCTACAATTCCCGCTCGGGCGAATGGGAGGAGACGGCGAACGAGGCGCCGAACAACGCCTATATCGGCTGGGGCATTTACGTGACCAATCGCGTCTCGGACGACGAGACGCGGCGCAAGGCGGCTTGGTCGGCGGCGGCGCATCTCGGCGGCAAGGACCTGTCGCTCTGGACCTCGGCCTATCCGTCAGGGTTCCAGCCCTACCGCAACTCGCACTTCGACTACGACGAGTGGGCGGCGGCGGGCTACGACCGCGCCTTCGTCGAGGACTACCTCGGCTCCAACGTCGACAGCTACAACCACCCGAACGCCGCCATCGAGCCGCGCATCCCCGGCATCTTCCAGTACTACTCGATCGCCGAGGACGAGCTGACCAAGATCTTCGCCGGTCAGTACGGCTCGGTGCAGGAGGGGGCGGACGCCATCGCCGCCGCCTGGGACGGGATCACCGACCAGATCGGCCGAGAGAGCCAGATCGCACTCTACCGCGCCTCCCTCGGGATGTGACCCCACCCGGCGCGCCGGCACCGCCGGCGCGCCGGGTGCGGAGGATGACCGACTATCCCTCCGGCCGTTCAGACGGAGGGCGGACGCTCTGACGGGACCGGTGGTCTGCGGATAGCTGAGCGGGCGACCGAGGCTTGGAGAGGCAATGCCGGCAAGTGACTACCTGAAGCTCGACGACCGCTTCTCCGGTCTGATCCACGCCAATGCCGGCCCCGAGCTCGTCTGGACCGGCGGCCGCTGGACCGAGGGGCCCGCCTACCTTCCCGCCGGCCGCTATGCCGTCTGGTCGGACATCCCGAACGACCGGGTCATGCGTTGGGACGAGGCCTCGGGCCACGTCTCCGTCTTCGAGGCGCCCTGCCGCTACCAGAACGGCCACACCGTCGACCGTGAGGGCCGCCTCGTCGCCTGCGAGCATCAGGGCCGCTGCGTCAGCCGGATCGAGCACGACGGGTCGCGCCGCGTCCTCGCCGACGCCTTCGAGGGCCGGCGCCTGAACTCCCCGAACGACGTCGTCATGCGGTCCGACGGCAGCGTCTGGTTCAGCGACCCGACGTACGGCATCGACAGCGACTACGAGGGCGACGCCGCGGAGTCCGAGATCGGGGCCAGCCACGTCTACCGCATCGCCCCGGACGGCACGGTGAACGCCGTCGTCACCGACATGCTGAGGCCCAACGGCCTCGCCTTCTCGCCCGACGAGCGGTTGCTCTACGTCGCCGACACCGGCGTCAGCCATGACCCCGCCTGCACGCCGCGACTCCGCACCTACCCGGTCGAGGGCGACACTGTGGGGCAGGGTCGGGACCTCGCCACCTGCGACGCCGGCGTCTTCGACGGGTTCCGCGTCGACACCGCCGGCAACCTCTGGACCTCGGCCGCCGACGGCGTGCACGCGCTTGCGCCCGACGGCACCCTTCTCGGCAAGATCCGTCTGCCCGAGGTCGTCTCGAACCTCTGCTTCGCTGGGCCGAAGCGGAACCGCCTGATCGTCACCGCCACCACGTCGGTCTACGCCATCTACGTCAACGCCCGCGGCGCCGCCGCTTGACGGGCGACAGCAGGGCTGCTCCGGGGAGGCGGACGCCGCTTTGCGGGCCCCGGCGCGGTCGCGGCCCCGCTAGGCCGCGGACTTCTCCAGCCGTTCGGCGATCAGGTCCTCGAGCTTGACGGCGTCGGCATGGAACTTGCGGATGCCCTCGGCGAGCTTTTCCGTCGCCATGGCGTCCTCGTTCAGATCCCACCGGAAGGTCGGCTCGTCGACAGGCTCCGGCGAGGACCCGTCGGCTTCGGCCGGCGTCAGTCGCCGCGGCAGGTCTCCCTGATCCTCGTCGAGCGCGGTCAGAAGGTCGGGCGAGATGGTCAGCCGGTCGCACCCGGCCAGCGCCTCCACCTGACCGGCGGTGCGGAACGACGCGCCCATGACCACGGTCTCGATCCCGCGCATCTTGTAGTGGTCGTAGATGCGGCGCACCGACTGCACGCCCGGATCGTCCTCGGCGGCGTAGGTCTCTCCCGTGGCGGCGCTGTGCCAGTCGGTGATGCGGCCGACGAAGGGCGAGATCAGGAAGGCGCCGGCGTCGGCGCACGCCTTGGCCTGCACCAGGCTGAAGAGAAGCGTCAGGTTGCAGTCGATTCCCTCGCGCTGCAGCCGTTCGGCGGCGCGGATGCCTTCCCAGGTCGAGGCGAGCTTGATCAGGATGCGCTCGCGACCCACGCCCAGATCGTCGTAGGCGGCGATGAGCTCGTGCGCGCGCGCGATTGAGGCGTCGGTGTCGAACGACAGCCGCGCGTCGACCTCGGTCGAGACGCGGCCCGGCACGATGCCGGCCAGTTCCGCGCCGACGGCCACCGTCAGGTTCCGCGCGATGGCGCCGACGTCGCCCGCCTGCCGTCCCCGCTCGATCCCATCCTCGAGATGCGTCGCGAAGGCCGGCGAGTTCAGCGCCTTCAGGACCAGCGACGGGTTCGTCGTGCAGTCCTGGGGGGCGAGCCGTCGCACCGCCTCGATGTCGCCGGTGTCCGCGACCACGACGGTCATCTCTCGGAGCTGCTCAAGCTTGCTCGGCATCGCATCGTCCTCCCTCGTCCGCGGCAGCGTTCCGCCGACTTCCGGTCTATTCGCTCGCGGCCAGGTGTGCCAGTAGAACGGGCAGGGGACGGAAGGCAGGCCATGTTTCTGGGGCTCGATCTTGGCACGACGGCGCTGAAGGGCCTGGTCTGCGACGATGCGCAGACGCCGCTCGCCACCTTCCGGACCGGGTACCCCACGGACATTCCCCGCTCGGGTCGGGCCGAACAGGACCCCGACGCGTGGATCGCCGCCGCGCGCGAGGTCGTGGGGAGGTTGCGCGGCGCGGTGCCTGGTCTGGACCGCAAGCTCCAGGGGATCGGACTTTCCGGCCAGATGCACAGCCTCGTGGCGCTCGGCGCCGACGACCGGCCGCTCCGCCCGGCGATACTCTGGAACGACACCCGCGGCGCTCACTTCGTCGAGCGGAGCGACGCGGCGCTGCCCGGCCTCGCGGCGGCGACCGGTGTCGCCGCGATGACGAGCTTCACCGCCGCCAAGCTCGCCTGGCTCGCCGAGGCGGAGCCGCAGACCCTGGCCCGGCTCCGCCGGCTCGTCCTGCCCAAGGACTACCTGCGTCTCTGGCTGACGGGGGCGTGGGCGACCGACGCCTCGGACGCCGCCGGCACGCAGCTCTTCGACCAGGCGGCGCGGGACTGGTGGCCGGAGGTCGTGGCCCATCTCGGCATCGACCCCGCCGTGCTGCCGCCGGTCCACGAGGGCACGGCGACCGCCGGAACCCTCCGCCCCGACGTGGCGGAGATGCTCGGCCTGCCGCAGGTCCCGGTCGTCTGCGGCGGCGGCGACGCCGCGACGGGCGCCCTCGGGGTCGGCTGCGTCGACGAACGGCAGGCGCTGATCTCGCTCGGCACCGGCGCCTCCTACCTCGTGGGCGAGCGGCGCTACGCGGTGCCGGCCGACCCGGCGATCCACCACTTTGCCCACTGCATCCCCGGCGTCTGGTACCGGATGGCCGCGATCCTCAGTTCCGGCTCGGCGCTCGACCGCATGGCCGAACTTCTGGGACAGGCGTCCGGGCGCGAGGCGCTCGCGCATGTCGATTCGGCCGAGTGGACGGCGCCGCCGGGCGTCATGGTGCTGCCCTTTTTCGACGGCGTGCGCCGGCCGGACGGCGGCGGCGACGTCCGTGCGGCAATCGTCGGGCTCGACCGCGCCACCGATCCCGCCGACCTCGTCCGCGCCACGGTCGAGGGCATCTGCTTCACCCTTGCCGACGCCGACTCGATGCTGCGCGCCGCGGGGCCGGTCCCCGATGTGCCGATGGTCATCGGCGGCGGCGCCGGCAGCCCCACGCTCCTGCGCGTCCTCGCCAGCACGCTCGGCCGACCGCTCGCCGTCGTTCGCGATGCCGAGGCGGGATCGGCCCTCGGCGCCGTCCGGCTTGCGCTCCTCGGTCGCGGCGCGACCCTCGCGGAGGTCGCCACGCCGCCGCCGACGCGCGAGGTCGGGCCCGATCCGGCCTTGACGGGCGCCTGCGCCGATCGGCTCGCGGCCTTCCGTGCGCTCTACCCGACGCTCGCGGCCTATGCCCGCGGCGACCTCGCCCAGGGTACCGGCGGGTCGCCCGCAGCGATGGCGCGTGGCACCGCCTAAAGCGCCAGGCGCAGCCAGACCGGAGCGTGGTCGCTTGCCCCCTCGCGCCCGCGGACCCAGCGGTCCAGCCCTGCGCTCACCACGAGGGGCCGCAGGCGCGAGGTCACGAGCAGGTGGTCGAGCCTCAGCCCCGCGTCCCGCTGCCAGCGGTTCCGCCTGTAGTCCCAGAAGGTATACAGCGTCGCCGCCCCGGGATGGGTCTCCCGCAGGGTGTCGTGCCACCCGGCGCCCAGCAGTTCGGCGTAGGCGGCGCGCGCCGCGGGATGCGTTAGCGCGTCGCCGTCGTAGGAGCGGGTCTGGTAGATGTCCCGCGGCTCGGGGACGACGTTGAAGTCGCCCGCAAGCACCACCGGCACGTCGGCCGCCCGCAGGTCCGCCGCGTGATCGGCGAGCCGGCCGAGCCAGTCGAGCTTGAAGTCGAACTTCGGCCCCGGCTGCGGATTGCCGTTCGGCGCGTAGAGGCAGCCGACGAGGACGCCCCGCACCGCCGCCTCGATGTAGCGGCGCTGGCGGTCGTCGGCCGCCCCCGGCAGGACGGCGCGGGTCAGGACGGGCTCGGCGCCGCGCGCCAGGATCGCGACCCCGTTCCACCGGCCCTCGGCCCGCCAGACCGCGCCGTACCCAGCCGCGGCGAGCGCGGCGGCCGGGAAATCCGGTTCGGCGATCTTCAACTCCTGCAGGCAGACGACGTCGGGTCGGCTGTCGCGCAGCCAGTCGAGGAGGTTCGGCAATCGCTTCAGCACACCGTTGATGTTGAAGGTGGCGATCCGCACCGGCGCTCAGAGATCGCGGGCCCACGCCGCCACCGCGCGTCCGACCGAGGCCAGGTGATCCTCGAGCGTCAGGCCGGTCACGCGCTTCCGCGGCTTCAGGTCGTGGTCGCCGTCCTCGACCCACGTCACGGTGATCGCGGGCGACAGGGCGTAGCCTGCCACGTCCTCCGGGACACCGAACCGGTCGCGCGTCCCTTGAAAGATGCGGGTCGGCACGCGTAGGCGTCCCAGATGCGCGGTCCGCGTCTGCTCGGGCCGACCGGGCGGGTGGAACGGATAGCCGAGGCACAGGAGGCCATGGACGCGCCCCTCGGCATGCAGATCGTCGGCGGCGAGGCTCGCGACGCGGCCTCCCATCGACTTGCCCCCGACGATCAGGGGCGCCCCGGCGCCGAGCGCGTCGACGGCGGCGCGGTACTCGCCGACCAGCGTCTCCGCCCGGGGCGGCGGGCGCCGCTGGCCGGAACGTCGCGCTGCCATGTAGCCGAACTCGAAGCGGGCGGTGCGCAGGCCCTGCGCGGCGAGGGCCCCGGCGATAGCCGTCATGGCGCGCGAATCCATCGCCGCCCCCGCCCCGTGCGCCAGCAGCACCGTCGCCGCCGCGTCGCGCGGGCCGTCGGTCAGAAAGACGATGCGGGCAGGCCCCGCATCAGACCGTGGCATGCCTTGCACCGTCCAGATAGCTGAGGCCCCGCCGCGCCCTCCGCGCCCAGTCCGACGACGGATCGAGTTCGAGGTACCGCGTCCACGAGGCCCGTGCCTCATCCGCGTCTCCCGCCTGGAAGGCGAGCGCCGCGAGGTTGAAGACGGCGTCCGCATAGTCCCGGTCGATCGAGAGCGCGCGCCGCAGGTAGCGCCGCGCGGCCGCCGCGCGGCCGGTCTCGCCGAGGAGGCCGGCGAGGTTGAACCACGCCTCGACCAGTCCCGGGTCGCGCCGCAGCGCCTCGAGATACGAGGCTTGCGCCTCACCTGTGCGGCCGGCGACGCGCAGGCAGTTGGCACGGTTGTAGGCGGCGATCGCGTCGGTCGGGTCGCAGGCGAGGCAGCGGGCGTAGAGGTCGGCAGCCGCGGCGAAAGCGCCCCCGGCCTCGGCCGTCTCGGCGGCGGCGAAGAGGTCGTCGGCATCGTCCTGCACTTCGCCGAAACCGAGGAGCAATTGCCCGTCGAGTTCCGCGAGTGCCGGTCCCGCGTCGGCATAGATCGCGCCAGGCCCGCCGGCGCGCAGCGTCTGGGCGGTCAGACGCGCGGGGTCGCCCGACCGGTGCAGCGCACGCGCGATGGCGCCGAGGGTCGCGCCGCTCGCGACGAGGCCCGCGTACTTCCGCGCCAGGATCACGTCCGGCAGGGCGAACGGCGCCCGATCGCGGGAGAAGGCGTCGAACGCGGCGAGAAAGCCAAGATCGGCCAGGGTCAATCCCGATGTTGCGGAGAGACCCGGCAGGCCTTCGCCGCCCTCGGCCACGTCGTCCTCGCCGCGGAGCCGGCGCAGAAAGCCGGCCTCGCTCACGATCACGCGGCCGGCGTCGCGCTCCGCGGCGATGCG
>CAYMRW010000074.1:0-8900 GCA_964392825.1 uncultured Rhodobacterales bacterium | reverse complement strand
TCGTGGAGTTCGAGGAGGCTCATGTGGGCGCGTCTCGATCGCGGGGCATCGAGACGGCTTTCATTGGCCTGGGGGCGACAGCTCCGTTCGGCCCCGGGCCCGGGCGGCCAGCCCGGGCCGCGCCCGACCCTCCCCCCGGGAGGGCGCGTGGCCATGTCGTTTGCCGCACAGAAGTCGTTCGGGGCTTCCGGGATAAAGCACAGATCACAGGCGTCTTGTCTGCGCCCTCCCAGGCTCGGGCGCGACCCTCGGCACTCCGACGCGGCCGGTTCCGCGCTTGCCGTGTTAGAGGAGGTTTCGAGATCACTTCAGCCTCGGGTTCAGGGCGTCGCGCAGCCAGTCGCCGAGGAGGTTCACGCTGAGCGCCAGCGCCAGGAGCGTCACCGAGGGGAAGAACAGGATCCACCACTCGCCCGAGAACAGGAACCCCTGCCCGATGCGGATCAACGTGCCGAGGGAGGGCTGTGTCGGCGGCGCGCCGACCCCGAGGAAGCTCAGCGTCGCTTCGGCGATGATGGCGAGCGCCAGGCTGATCGTCGCGATCACGAGGACCGGCGAGAGGACATTGGGCAGGATGTGCCGCAGCATGATCGCGGGGCCCGAGCGGCCGATGAGCTGCGCCGCCTGCACGTACTCCTTGCCCCGCTCGACCAGCGTCGCGGAGCGGACGACGCGGGCGAACTGCACCCAGTCGGAGAGCCCGATGGCGATGATCAGGACCCAGATCGCCATCTGGTCGCGGTACTCGACCGGCGTGATCCCCTTGGCGATGCCGAAGATCAGCATGGCGACGAGGATCGCCGGAAAGGTGAGCTGCACGTCCGCCACGCGCATGATCGCGGCGTCGGCCAGTCCGCCGGTGTAGCCCGCCACCAGCCCCAGCGTGATGCCGATCGCCATCGCCAGAGCCACCGCCGCGGCGCCGACGAAGAGCGAGATCCTGAGCCCGAACAGGATCGTCGAGAACACGTCGCGCCCCTGGTCGTCGGTGCCGAGCCAGAACGTGTTGCCGGTGAAGGCATTGGGCTCCATCGGCGGGGTGAACCCGTCCATCAGGTTGAGCGTGGCCGGATCGAACGGATCGTAGGGCGCGACGAGCGGCGCCAGGACCGCCGAGAGGACGAGAACGACGGTGACTAAGGCCGAGGCCATCGCCACCGGCGAGTGCCGGAACGAGTAGCCGAGATCGCTGTCCCAGGCCCGGGCGAGGCGCCCCTGCGGACCCGCCAGCGCCTCGGCGTCGGTCTCGCGCGGGGCGTCCGGCTCGTCCCGGCCCTCGTAGCCGGGGCTCGTGTCCTCGGGGCGGGTGTCGGTCACGTCCGGAGCCTCGGGTCGATCGCGACGTAGAGGAGGTCGACGATCAGGTTGATGCCCACGAACATCACCGAGATCAGCATCAGGTAGGCGGCCATGACCGGGATGTCGACGAACTGGATCGCGTTGATGAACAGGAGCCCGACGCCCGGCCACTGGAACACCGTCTCGGTGATGATGGCGAAGGCGATGATCGAGCCGAGCTGCAGGCCCGTCACGGTGATGACCGGCATCAGCGTGTTCTTGAGCGCATGGCGGAAGTTCACCGCCCGCTCGGACAGGCCGCGGGCGCGGGCGAAGCGGATGTAGTCCTGCCGCAGCACCTCGAGCATCTCGGACCGCACGAGCCGCATGATCAGCGTCATCTGGTAGAGGCCGAGCGTGATCGCGGGCAGGATCAGCGCCTGAAGGCCGGAGGAGGTGAGGAATCCCGTGGTCCAGCCGCCGATGCGCACCGTCTCGCCCCGACCGAACGACGGCAGCCACCCAAGCTCGACGGAAAAGACGTAGATGAGCAGGATGCCGATCAGGAACGTCGGCAGCGAGACACCGATCAGCGACAGCGTCATGACCAGGTTCGCCGCCCAGCCGTCGCGGCGGATCGCGGTGAAGACGCCGAGGCCGATCCCGAGCCCGATGGCGAGGACGCCCGAGACGGCGGCGAGCTCCAGCGTCGCCGGGGCGCGCTCGAAGAGGATGTCGGCCACGGGCCGCCCCTGGCGGTAGGAGACGCCGAAGTCGCCCTGCGCGGCGTTCTGCAGGAAGCGCCAGTACTGCACCGGGAACGGCTGATCGAGGCCGAGGTCGGCGCGCAGCCGCTCGATGTCGGCCGCCGTCCGCTCCTGCCCCAGCATGTTGTCGATCGGATCGCCCACGAAGCGGAACATCGAGAAGGCGACGAGGCCGACGACCAGGAGCACGAGCGCCGACTGCAGGACCCGGCGGAGGATGTAGACGATCATCGTCCGAGAGTGCCCAGAGCCGGGCCGGCGAGGCAAGGGCATAGCGGGCCCGCCCGACGCTATCGAGGCGGCCCGCCCGGCAGCGCCTGCCTCGGCGACAGAGTCTGCGGCGAGGTGGGCAAGATCGAGACAGGATCGCCCGCGACCCCCGTGCGTGGGCGGCGCGCCGGGTGCGTCCGCGGTCGCAGAGGGGGACGGACGTCCATCGCGCCGGGCGTTTCGTAGCCTCCGGCCCGACAGGCTGAAGTCCAGACCGTCCGCGGTGGGGCATAGCGGGCCCGCCAGACGCTATCGGGACGGCGCGCTCGGCCGCGCCTGCGTCGGCGGCGGAGCAGGCGGGAACCCAGGCAGAACCAGGGCGAAATCGTTTCGCGACCCCCGCGCGACGGAGGCGCGCCAGGTGCAGCCGACGTCGGCAAGATCCCGGCTCACGTTCGTCCCGTTGGGCGTGTCGTCGCCCCCTCTGCCCACGGGCGGAAACCCAGACTGTCCGCGGGAGAGCATGGCGGGACAAGACCGACGATATCGGGACGAGCCCGCCCGGCACTTCCCGTCCCGGCAACGGAGCAGACAAAGCGCGCGGGCAGGATCGCGGTAGGGTGGTTCTGCGACCCCACGGTGGCAGCGCGCGGGGCGTCGATGAGGGACCCGGGCTCGCGTTCATCGCCGCGGCGGTGTCGGTGCGCCGCCGCCCGCGGGCGGAAGTCCGCACATCGTCCGCGGGCGGGCTTGGCAGGACGCCGCGGCCGAGGTCCTCTGGCCGCAGCTTGTCCAGGAAGAATGCCGCCCATGCTTGAGCCCATCCGCCGCGGCGCCGCCGCGCTCTGTGCGACCCTGCTGGCGGCGGCCTGCGCCGGTCCCGAGGTCGAGGTCGCGCGGCAGGCGCCGCTCTACCCCGGCGAGACGGCCGAACTCAGGGCCCTCGTCAACGTGTACGCCGACCACTACGAGGTGCCCCGGTCGCTGGTGCACCGGGTGATCCAGCGGGAGAGCGACTATCGCCCGCAGGCGCGGAACGGGCCCTACTACGGATTGATGCAGATCCTGCCCGAGACCGCAGGACAGATGGGCTTCGCGGGGGCGGCGCCGCAGCTCCTCGATGCCGAGACGAACCTGCGCTGGGCGGTGAAGTACCTGCGCGGCGCATGGCTCCTGTCGGACGGGCACGAGCCAACGGCGGTGGGCTGGTACGCCCGCGGCTACTACTTCGAGGCGCGCGACCGCTGCATGCTGGTCGAGACCGGCCTGCGCGAGCACGAGGTGCGCCGCGCCTGCGCCGCGGCGCCAGGCCCCGAGGCCCGGGACAGCTAGCGCCGACGACCCGGCCCCGAGCACCTTGGCGCCCGGGTGGCTACGGTCCGGCGCAATGACGCAGGGGCGATCCTGCCGGCCGCTTGTCGTCGGGCACCTCGTCGCACGCGGGGTGCTCAGACTGGGGTATGACCGGGATCCTGCCCCCGATCATCACTACGGTGGCGGGCTCAGGCCGGGACACGCATCGTGTCGCCCGGCTGCAGGAGCGGCACCAGTTCCACGCGACGGCCGTCGGCGGGCTCGCGCCCCATCGCGGCATCCGCGACGATGCGGGCCGCGATGCGGCCGATCTCGCGCCGACCGGCATCCATCGTCGCGAGCCGCTTCGGAAGCCCCTCGAGAAGCTCGGTCCCGTTGAAGCCGGCGAGACCGATGCGCCCCGGCACGTCGAGCCCGTGGTCGAGACACCACAGGAGTCCGCCCGCGCCGATCATGTCATTCGAGTAGTACAGGAAGTCGAGGCCCGGGGACCGCGCGAGGATCGACGCCGTCATGTCCCGCCCCTTGGCGAGCGCCGAGCCGCCCTCGTAGAACTCGCGGTCCTCGATGCGCACGCCGCGGACGGCGAGGCCGGCCTCGAACCCCTCGAGCCGTTTCCGAGCCCGGTGATCAAGCGGCATCTTGGTGCCGAGAAAGCCGATGCGGCGGTAGCCGCGGGCATGGATCGCCTCGGCCATCTCGCGCCCCGCGCGGCGCTGGCTGATTCCGACGACGGCATCGACGGGCTCGCCGTCGGTGTCCATGATCTCGACCACGGGCACGCCGCTCGCCAAAAGCATGGCGCGGACGGGGTCGGGGTGCTCGATGCCCGCGATGATGACGCCCGACGGCCGCCACGACAGCATCTCGTGGAGGACCCGCTCCTCCCGCGTCGGGAGATAGTTCGTCACCCCGATGACCGGCTGCAGCCGCCCGGTCTCGAGGACGTCGGAGATGCCGGTCAGGACCTCCGGGAAGACCAGGTTGGAGAGTGACGGGATGATGACGCCCACGAGATCGACGCGGTTCGATGCGAGCGCGCCGGCGATCCGGTTCGGGACGTAGCCAAGGCGCCGCGCCGCCTCCTCGACCCGGCGCCGCGTCCTGTCGGAGACGTTGCGGCCGCCGGCGAGCGCGCGACTGACCGTCATCTCGCTGACGTTCGCGGCCTCGGCCACGTCGCGCAGGGTAAGCGGCCTGCGGTGCGGTGCTGATCTGCGGTCCTCGTCCACCGGCGACGTCCCTAGCCGGGGCGCACGCCCGGCATCAAGCCGTCGCCGGGACCGACTGCGCGGAGGACCCGAGGGCGGTGAGGAACTCCTTGCGCCACCACTCGATGTCGTGCGTGTCGATCTGGCGGTACATCGCCTCGTGGCGTTCCTTGCGCTCCCAGAGGTCCATCTCGAGCGCCCGGTCGATGGCCTGCGCCATGTCGTCGTTGTCGTAGGGGTTGACCATGAGCGCGGAGTCGAGCTGCTCCGCCGCCCCGGCGAAGCGCGACAGGATCAGAACGCCCGGATCCTCCGGGTCCTGACAGGCGACGTACTCCTTGGCGACGAGGTTCATCCCATCGGCGAGCGGCGTGACGAGGCCGGCATCGGCGCGGCGGAAGAGGGCTGCAAGCTGCTCGCGCGGGATCATCCGGTGGATGTAGCGGATCGGGGTCCAGTCGATCTCGGAATGACGACCGTTGATCTTTCCCGTCAGTCCCTCGAGCTGGTCGCGGATTTCGGCGTAGGCCTGCACGTTCTCGCGGGTCGGCGGCGCGATCTGCAGGAGCGTCGCCCGCGGTTCCTTCGGGCCCCGCGCGTCGAGATACGCACCGAACGCCTCCACGCGGTTCACGATACCCTTGGAATAGTCGAGCCGGTCGACGCCGATCAGGAGCCGTTCGGTCGGGCCGAGCTTCAATCGCGCCGGCGCCTCGGGTGCCTCGGCGGCGCGGCGCATCACGTCGACGTCGATGCCGATCGGGAACGCGCGGACCGTGACGGTATGGCCGTTGTGGCGTACGCGGTCCTGCGACAGAAGCTCGGCCGCGTCCTCGACGCGGAACATCTCGAGACAGGTCGCGACGTCGCGCTCCGTCTGCAGGCCGACGAGGTCGTAGGCAGCGATCCAGTCGGCGAACACGTCCCGGTCGGGCAGCGCCGGCAACTCCGACGGGTGCGGGAACGGGATGTGCAGGAAAAAGCCGATCCGGTTGGTCACGCCGCGGTCGCGCAGGAAGCACCCGAGCGGAAAGAAGTGATAGTCGTGGATCCAGAGGCGATCGTCGGGTCGGACGATCTCCGCCAGCATCGACGCCAGCCGCTCGTTCACGCGCCGGTAGGCCTCATGAAACCCCGTTTCGTAGGCGATGAGGTCGCTGCGGCGATGGCAGAGCGGCCAGAGCACGGAGTTCGCGTAGCCGAGGTAGTAGTTCTGCTGGTCCTCTTCGGTGAGCCCGAAAGTCAGCTTCGTGTAGGGCGCCCCGTCGTCGTGCTCCTCGAACGCCGCGGGCGGGTCTCCCTCGACATCCGTGGACCCGACCCAGACGCCTTCCTCTTCGGCGAGCAGGGCCTCGTGCAGGGCAACGACGAGCCCACCCGACCCCGGACCGCCGAGGGGTACCCTGTTCGAGACGACGATCAGACGGTTCGACATGCGTCTCAGGCGCCCATGCCGGCCCAGTCGGCGAGGAGCCGGCGCACCTCTTCGACCGTGTCGAGCCGATGGTTCGCCCGGGTCTCGCCCTCGCCCACCTTTATCGCCAGGCCGCCCGCCTCGACGCAGTGCTCCATGGCCGGCTCGTCGGTCACGTCGTCGCCGAAATAGATGGGCATGCGCCCCGCATACGGCTCGCGTTCGCGCAGCCAGCGGACGGAGGCGACCTTGCCGATGTCGGCGGGCTTCATCTCCACCGCCATCTTGGCCTGCTGGATCTTGAACTCGGGGAAGTGGCCGAGAAGGCTCTCCATGAAGCGGTTGGCCTCGGAGTAGAGGTCCGGATTGCGGCGGAAGTGCAGGACCACGCCGCAAGGCTTGTCCTCGACGAGAAAACCCGGGTCGAGCGCCGCAAACGAGCGGACCACGCCTTGGATCTTCTCGACCTGCTCCGATCCTGTCAGGGCATGCGTTTCGGTTGTACCGCCGCCGACGCGCCTCTCGGCCCCGTGGGAGCCGACGATGTCTCCGCCGTAGCCGGGGACGAACCCCTCGATCGTCCCGGCGGCGCGACCGGAGACGATGGCAGTGGCGCCCCCGGTCCGCTCGCTCAGGCGATTGAGCAGGTCGGCAAGGTCGTCGGGCACGACGATCCCGTCCGGCGTCTCGGCCAGATCGACGAGGACCCCGTCGAAGTCGAGAAAGATCGCCGACGCGGCGAGATCGGGCCTGTCCGGCGCCCCATGCGTGACCCCCCGTTCCGAGGACGTAAAGCCCGTCATCTCGTAGAACATCGGGGAGACTCCTTTCTGGCTGGTTCGGCCGGGCGGTCAGGCGACGGCGCAACTGCTGTACCGGCCAAGGCTAGAGGAGCGCCCCGGCGGGACTCATTGATCTGCATCACCCGAACGCGGAGCGTCTTGGCAGGGTTCCGACAATGCCGGAGCGCACCCCGGGTTCCGCGAGGCAAACCGGCATGGGTGACAAAGCCGCCGTGCCGCCATAGACGGTGGTCCGTGCGGCCCCGTAGCTCAGAGGATAGAGCAACCGCCTCCTAAGCGGTAGGTCGATGGTTCGACTCCATCCGGGGCCGCCATCCGCGCGTCAGCCGCCGGCGTCGGCGATGATGTCGCGGCCGATCTGGCGGAAGAGATCGACGTAGTCGAGCATGACCCAGTTCTCGGCGATGCATGCACCCGCGCAGCGGTAGAAATCCATGACGCGCAGGCTGAGCTTCCGGCCCGTCGGAGGCACCCCGAGATACTCGCCCCGGTGCGTCATCGTCATCGACGGCCAGCCGGAGATCGCGGCATAGGCGCCATCGCCGATGCGACAGTAATGATCGCCCCCGCGGCGGTCGGGGAACGCCCGCAGGAACGGGGCCCGGTGATCGCGGACGAACCCGTCCCAGCGGTAGTTCGCCCCGATGCCGCCGGGGCCGTACCAGAGCATGTCCTCGCACCAGTAGCCGCCGGCGCCCGTCTGCCCGTGCGACGACAGCGTTTCGGGGTCGAAGGCGTGGAGGTCCGAGATCATCGCCTCGATCAGGTCGAGGCTTTGCTCGCCGCCCGCCGGGTCGGGCAGGACGCCGTCGTGGGTCGCGGGCCCCGGGAACAGCATCTCGGTTCCGAGCACGGGCGGAAACGGGGGACGACCGACCTGCCGCAGCAGATCGGGCAGGTCGAGGATGATCCGCGCCTCCGCGATCCGACCGCCTGCGATCCGGTAGAACTCACCCGCGCGAAGGAATACGAGCTTGCCGCTCGCCGGCACGCCGAAGAGCGGCCGCTCGAGCGTGCCGACGTAATGCGTGATTGCCGCGACCCAGTCGCCGCCCGCGGCGCGCCGGTTGCGCCCGCCGATCAGGATCTCGTCCCGGCGCCGCAGATGCGGGATCGCTCGCCGCAGGGGCTCCCAGAATCCGACGCGGATCGCGTCCGTTCCCTCGAGGCGATCGATCGGCGCCGAGACGTCGAACACGCAGTCGGCGGTCAGCGCCGCCGGAAGCCGTTCCTCGAACTCCTGCTGGCCGGCGCGCGCCAGCATCGCGAGGACGTTCCGGGCGGTCGCGCGAAAATCGGTCATGCGGATCCCGTGCCGCGCACAATTCGGTTGCGCCCTCGTTGACGCAGGGTCTACGGTTTTGCAAGCGTATGCAAAAGGCGCCGGAGAACACGGTATGGCCGAGATACAGCTTCGCAACATCTCGAAGCGCTGGGGCTCGTTCGTCGGCGTCGACAATTTCGACCTGACCATCGCCGACCGCGAGTTCCTGGTTCTTCTCGGCCCTTCGGGCTGCGGCAAGACCACGACGATGCGGATGATCGCCGGGCTCGAGGATGCGACCGAGGGCGAGATCTGGATCGGCGACCGCGTCGTCAACGACCTCGACCCCAAGGACCGCGACGTGGCGATGGTGTTCCAGTCCTACGGGCTCTACCCGAACCTCAACGTCTACGAGAACATCCGCTTCCCCCTGAAGGTGCGCAAGGTCGACCCCGCCACCCACGACGAGCGGGTGCGCCGCGCGGCCGATATGGTCGAGCTGACGGAGTTCCTGCATCGCAAGCCCGCGGAACTCTCGGGCGGCCAGCGTCAGCGCGTCGCGCTCGCGCGTGCCATTGTCCGGCGCCCCGCCGTCTTCCTGATGGACGAGCCGCTGTCGAACCTCGACGCCAAGCTGCG
>CAYMRW010000073.1:0-9114 GCA_964392825.1 uncultured Rhodobacterales bacterium | reverse complement strand
GGCTCGGCCGGCTCTGGTTCGCGCCGAACGGGCTGCAGGCCTATGCGCGGCGCGGCCGGCGCCTGGCCGGCGTCTACGTGCCGCACTGGACCTTCGACGCGCGCACGCGGACCGAGTACAGCGGCCAGCGTGGCACCGTCCACGTCGAGCGGCGGGTGGTGGTGCGGGACGGCCGCCGCCAGACGGTGCCGGTGACGCGGGTCCGCTGGCGCCCGGTCCGGGGCCGCGTCGCGCGGGCCTTCGACGACGTCCTGGTTCTCGCCGCGCACAGCCTCCCGCGGCGCCATGCCGAGGCGCTGCCGCCGTGGGACCTCGCCCGCCTCGTGCCCTATGCGCCCGAGTACCTCGCGGGCTTCCGCGCCGAGGCCTACCAGGTCGAGCTGCCCGACGCCTGGGTCGAGGCGAGGGCCGCCATGGATCGCATGATCGCCCGCGACGTGCGCTTCGACATCGGCGGCGATCGTCAGCAGATCCACCGGATAGAGACGGAAGTCCGGGACGTGACCTTCAAGCACGTGCTGCTGCCGGTCTGGGTCGCCGCCTACCGGTTCCGCAACGGGAGCTACCGGTTCGTCGTCAACGGACAGACGGGCCGCGTCCAGGGCGAGCGGCCGTGGTCTTCCTGGAAGATCGCATTCGCCGTCCTTCTCGCCCTCATCGTCGGCGCGGCGCTCGCCTACCTCTACCTCCTGACGGAGCCGATGTAGGCGCGATCGCGTCGGTCGGGCGCGATCCGCTTGAACTCCGCACCCGGAACCGGGACGGTCGGGTCGTGCGGCGGCGTCCGCGCGGCAGGCGGGCCGGAACCGTCCACCGGGGGGACTGCGAATGATACTCTGCTGCGGCGAAGCGCTGATCGACATGCTGCCCCGGCGGACCGCCGAGGGGGCAGCGGCTTTTGCCCCGCATCCGGGCGGCGCGGTCTTCAACACCGCGATCGCGCTCGGCCGGCTCGAGGTTCCGACGGGCTTCTTCTCGGGCCTTTCCACCGATATGTTCGGGGAGATGCTGGCGACGACGCTCGGGGCGAGCGACGTCGACATCGGCCCTTGCGAGCGGAGCGACCGGCCGACCACGCTCGCCTTCGTCGAACTCGTCGACGGGCACGCCAAATACGCCTTCTACGACGAGAATACCGCCGGACGCATGCTCGATCCCGCACGCCTGCCCGTCATCGGCGACGGGGTGGAGGCCTTGTTCTTCGGCGGCATAAGCCTCGTGGTCGAGCCCTGCGGCAGCGCCTACGAGGCGCTGATGGCGCAGGCGGCGGCCAGGCGCATCAGCATGATCGACCCGAACGTCCGCCCGAGCTTCATTCGCGACGAGGCGGCCTACCGCGCACGGATCGGCCGCATGATCGCCATGGCCGACATCGTCAAGCTGTCCGACGAGGACCT
The DNA here is from genome assembly GCA_964392825.1 of uncultured Rhodobacterales bacterium. Classification (GTDB taxonomy): domain Bacteria; phylum Pseudomonadota; class Alphaproteobacteria; order Rhodobacterales; family Rhodobacteraceae; genus Roseitranquillus. The sequence continues at coordinate 7,717 of CAYMRW010000073.1, read as the reverse complement.
GCACTGGCTCGAGGGACCGGGCGACGCCGCAACGCTCGCGGCCGACATCCTGCAGCGCGGGCCGGGTCTCGTCTGCATCACCGCGGGCGCCGACGGCGTCACCGGTTACACGGCCGAGGGCCGGGCGGAGGCCCGTCCGCCGAAGGTCCGTGTCGCCGACACCGTGGGTGCCGGCGACACGTTCAACGCGGGGCTTCTCGCCGGTCTCTGGCGGGCGGGATGCCTGACGCCGGGCAGCATGTCCGACCTCGACATGGCGTCCCTCGGCGCGGCGCTCGATCTCGGCGTGCGGGCGGCGGCCGTCACGGTGTCGCGCGAGGGGGCCGACCCGCCGCGGGCGGCGGAGCTGGCAGAGGGCGCATGAGGGCACTCGTTCAGCGCGTGACCGAGGCGCGGGTGCGCGTCTCGGGGGCGGTCGTGGGCGAGATCGGCCCCGGACTTCTGGTTCTCGCCTGCGCCATGGGCGAGGACGACGACGGCGCGCCCGCCCGCCTGGCCCGTCGGCTGGCGCGGCTACGCATCTTCCGCGGCGAGGCGGGCCGCATGAACCGCTCGCTCCTCGATACGGGCGGCGCGGCGCTCGTCGTCAGCCAGTTCACGCTGGCGGCCGACACCTCGGGCGGCAACCGGCCGGGCTTCTCGTCCGCCGCACCGCCCGAGCGCGGCGAGGCGCTCTACCTTCGCTGCGCAGAGGCGCTGGCGGCCGAGGGCGTGCCGGTGGCCACCGGCCGTTTCGGCGCCGACATGCAGGTGGCGCTCGTCAACGACGGTCCCGTGACGATCTGGCTCGAGGTCTGAGGGGCGCCCCGCTCAGTCCGGACGCGTCGCGACGTCGAGGAGGGCCGCGCGGCCGCCGTCGACGGCGTCGAGCGCCTCGCGCAGGCCGTCCCGCAGTGCGTCCAGCGTCTCGACGCGCCGGGACCAGGCGCGGCTCGCCGCCGCGACCTGAGCGAAGTCGGGCGACGGGGCGAGCGAGGTCAGCGGCATGACGTTCACGCGCACCGCGTGGCCGTCCGGATAGAGGCCGGCGACGGACTGGCGCACGGCCGACCACTCGCCATTGTTGAGCACCACGACCAGCATCGGCAGGTCGAGCGCCTCGGCGATCTGGTGGCACGCCACCGGATTGGCGAAGATGTAGGAGCCGTCGCCGACGGTCGCGACGATCGTCCGGCCGGTATCGGCGAGACGGGCGCCGAGCGCCGCCGGCACCCCCCACCCGAGCCCGCCGGAATGGGGACCGTCGAACCACGACAGCCGATCGCGACGCGCCAGCGGCCCGAGGAGCGTGCCGAGTTCGTTGAAGACGCTCGAGGCCCGGCCCTCCAGCGCTTCCGACAGGGCGCGCGAGGCGGCCGCGCGGGTGATGCCGGGACCGTTTTCGCCCTCGCATTCCTCGACCGGTCGCCGGGCGAGGCGTCGCCGGCGCCGCGCCGGCAAGCCCGGATCCCCCGGCAGGACATCGACCGCGGCGATGAGCGCCGGCAGGGCGAGGTCGGGATCGGCGGCAATCGTCACGTCCGCCCGGAACCCGCGCACGGGAACCCGCGCGAAAAGCGGGTCGGGCCCGATCTGAACGACGCGGGCCCCCTCGGCCAGCCGGTGCCGGTCGGGCGACCAGGGCGCGAGGCTGTCGATGACGACGACGAGGTCGGCCTCCGCCAGCCAGGCGCCCGGATCGGCGCCGACGTGGCAGGGATGATCCGTGGCGACGGCCAGACGCTGCTGCCAGTAGGACGAGACCGGCAGCCCCAGCGCCTCCACCCAGGCGCCGAAGGCCCGGAACGTCGGTTCCGCGCCGACGCCGCGCTGGGCGACGATCAGTGGGCGCTCGGCCGCCGCGAGCCACCGTGCCGCCTGCGCCACTGCCTCGGGATCGGGGCCCGCACGCGACGGCGCGAGGCTCGGCGGGGCGGTGGAGACCGCCGCCGCCTCGCACAGGACCTCGCGCGGAAGCGCCAGGTAGACGGGTCCCGCGGGGGTTGAGGTGGCGATGGCGCAGGCGCGGTCGAGTGCCGGCACGAGCTGCTCGGGAAAGCGCAGCTCGTAGTCCCACTTGCAGCATTCGCGGACCAGTGCCGCCTGGTCCCGCATCTCCTGCCCCCAGCCGATCGGCACCGTCCGCGACCCGAAGCGCCCGGCCTCGGTGACCGGCGTCCGTCCCGACATGAGGAGGATCGGCACCCCGTCGCAGGCCGCGTTGATGGCGCCGATGACGCCGTTGGCGAGGCCGACGTTGGTGTGCAGCATCACCGCCTGCGGTCGCCCGGTCATCAGCCAGTGCCCGTGCGCCATCCCCATCGCCGCGTGCTCGTGCGGGATGACGATTGCGCGTGGCAGGGCGCGCCCCTCGACCGCAGCGCGGGCCAGACCCTCGATGATCGGCGGGAAATCGGTGCCGGAGTTGACGAACACATGCTCGATCCCGAGCGCCGCGAGCCGCGGGAAGAGAGCGGCCCCGGCCGCCTCGTGCCGCCCGTCTGCTCCGCCCTTCATCGCACGCCTCCTGCGGATCGACCGGCCCGCATGTTGGACCGGGGGCGCCCCGGTCGGAAGGGGGCAGGTGGCCTGTCCTCTTCCCCCCTCCCCGTTCCGGCCCGGCCGGCGGACCCGTTCGCGGGCAGTCATCGCGCTGCCCATGTCGCACCACGCGCTTGCCTGCGCCCCCGTCCCGTGGTGGGGAGGGACCGTGACGACGGCCGATGACACCGGCGGCGGGCTGATCGCGACGCTGCGCGAGCTCTACGAGGGCTACAGCGACCGGGCCTACCGGTTCCGCTACGCCGTGCTCCTCTTCGACATGATCACCATAGGCTTCGTCATCGCGACCTCCTTCGGCGAACGCGGACCGATAGTGGGGACCATCGACACGATCGTCGGGGTCCTGATCCTCGCCGACTTCATCGCCCGCTTCTCGATCCAGTCGCGAAAGCTGCGCTACCTCGCGAGCCCGCTGCAGATCGCCGACCTCGTCGTCATCGCCTCGTTCCTGGCACCGCTGAGCGGCGAGGGGTTCGGGTTTCTCCGCGTGCTGCGCACCCTGAGGCTCTTCCGGACCTACCAGATCCTTGCGCGGCTCAGGCAGGACTTCGAGTTCTTCCGCCGGAACGAGGAGATCGTGGTCGCCTCGATCAACCTCGTCGTCTTCCTTTTCGTGATGACGGGGCTGATCTACACGACGCAGCACCGTGTGAACCCCGACATCGCGAACTACGCCGACGCACTATATTTCACGGTCACGGCGCTGACGACGACGGGCTTCGGCGACATCACGCTCGAGGGGACGGGGGGCCGGATGCTGGCGGTCGCCGTCATGTTCGTCGGCGTGACCCTGTTCCTGCGGCTGGCGCAAGTGATCTTCCGGCCGCGCAAGGTGCGCTATCCGTGCCCGGAATGCGGCCTGATCCTGCACGATGCCGACGCCGTGCACTGCAAGCATTGCGGGCGGTCGCTGAAGATCGAGACGGAGGGCCTCGTCTAGGCCGCGGTCGCGGCCAGCGCGGGGCGTGCCTGCGACCTCGACGACGATGCGCCGGCCGCGGTGATGGGCAGCGTCACGGTAAAGCGGCTTCCCTTCCCCGGCGAGCTCACCACGTCGATTGCGCCGCCCATGATCTGACAGAGCTTGCGGGCCACGGTGAGGCTGAGCCCGGTGCCGCCATAGCGGCCACCCGCATGGCCCGACATCGACGAGGTGTCCATGATGAACGGCAGGTGGTCGGGCTCGATGCCGCGTCCGTCGTCCTCGATGGTGATCGCGAAGGCGCGTCCCTCGTTCGCCACGCGCCGGCATCTCAGAGCCACCCGGCCGTTCTCGGTGTGCTGCGCCGCGTTCTCGAGTATGGCGCCCACGACCTTGCGCAGTTGCCCGGCGTCGATCAGGACGCCGTCTGGTGCGTCGCTGACGTCGAGGACGAAGGCGTTCCCGTTCGCCTCGACGAGATCGCGCCGCTCGGCCGCGACGCCGGTCAGGATCCCCCCGATGTCGCAGGGCGTCGCGAAGAGCTGCATCCGCCCGGCCTCGATCTTGGACAGGTCGAGGATGAGGTTGATGAGGCGCACGAGGAACTCGCCGGCATCGAGGATGCGCTCGACGTCCTCGGCCAGGATGTCGTCCTGCGTGTCCTCCGCCTCCTCCTTGAGGAGCTGCGCGTAACCGATGATGGCGTTGAGCGGCGTTCGCAGCTCGTGGCTCATGCGCGCCAGGAACTCGGACTTGGCCGATGTCGCGTTGTTCGCCGCGATTACCGCGCGGCGCAGCTCGACCGCGAGTCGGCGCCGGTGCTGGACCTCGTTCTCGAGATCGACGCCGGCGTCGAAGATGCGGGCGTAGTAGACCGACATCGCCGCGACATAGGCGAGCGTGCCGATGGTCGACGCCGCGCCGAGACCCACCTGGGCGGAGGCCGGGAGGTCGTTCGGCCCGGGCGAGAACCACGTGACCGCGGTCAGGAAGATGCCGAAGGAGAGGAACGATGCGGCGAGCAGCACCGGTCGCATCGCCTTGTTCCCGCCGCTGTAGAACACCGACAGGATCGGGATGATGAGGATCCAGATCATCGTCGGCGACGTGATCCCGCCATAATGGAAGCAGTTCCACAGGATCACGAAATGCAGGTTCAGGATCGAGAAGAAGACGAGCAGGTTGTAGGCGACGCCGAACTTCAGCAGGAACGGAAAGAGCCAGAAACCGTAGAGACCGAGCGCCAGGAAGACGATGTCGAAGCCCGGCGTCGGATCGAGGATCGGAAAGACGAGAACCGCCGGTGTGCTGAGGATCGGCCCGATCAGGTGGCTGCTGAGAAACATCCGCGCCGTGTTCCCGGACGCCCGGTCGGCCGCGAGCGCCGGCGGCAGAAAGTAGGATACGAGGCGCGCATGGAGGCGGCTGATCCGGTTTTCAGTCATGCGTTCCCCGTGCCGTCGCCCGCATCGTCCAACGAGTGCCGCCTTACCGATCCTGCGTTGAGGTCCTCTTAACGAAAGCAAAACGCCCTGAACTCTCCTAGCATGCCCGGTTTCGCCATCGCTTCGTCGGGGAACTGCCGACCCCGATGTTGAAGACCTGCGGTCCGGGGTACTTCGGACGTGTGTCGTGGCTCGACGACTGTGACGCCGAATGTCTCCACCGAATTTGCGGTCGAACGGATGGCCGGAGGGGACGGCCTCTCAGCCACCCAACTATCAGCACCCGATGCGAGCACCAGGCTTGGCTTGCCTTCACGGCGGTCGAACCGAGGCCGTATGCATGGGAACAAGCGTGATGCATTGCCGGCACGGTCTCCATAGATTGCTCCCATGAACGTGACCATCCTCGACGGCGGCATGGGACAGGAACTCGTCGCGCGGGCTGGACGGGCGACCTCGCTCTGGTCGGTTCAGGCGCTTCTCGATGCCCCCGACCTTGTCCGCGAGGTGCACGATGATTTCTTCGCGGCCGGGGCGGAGGTGGCGACCACGAACACCTACCCGGTGCTTCCGGATCGCCTTGCCGCTCACGGGCTGGACGAGCGCCTGGCGGAACTGACCGACCTGGCCTGCAGCATCGCGTGCCGGTCGCGCGACCGGAACGGCAGTGGGCTCGTCGCGGGCTCGCTCGGCCCCCTCGGATTCTCGTACCAGCCGGAACGGGCGCCGCATCCGGACGCCGCCGCCGAAGTCTATGCGCACCTTGCGCAACTGCAGTCACCATACGTCGACGTGCACCTCCTCGAGACGATGTCCTCGGTCGATCAGGCACGCGGCGCGATGCTGGGGGCTGGCGTCACCGGCAAGCCCGTGTGGCTGGCGCTGAGCGTCGACGATGCAGACGGCACCCGGCTGCGGTCCGGCGAGTCGCTCGATGCCATAGAACCGCTCCTGGTGGAGTTTCGGCCCGCCCAGATCCTGCTGAACTGTTCGAGGCCCGAGGCGATCACGGTCGGGTTGGGCATCCTTCAGCAGATGACACAGCGCTTCGGGGCCTACGCCAACGGCTTCGAAGCCATCGCGGAGGACTTCGACCGGATCGGTGCGACGGTCGACCTCCTGACCTCCCGCCGCGATCTCTCGCCGGCCGCATATGCCGACATCGCCGAGCGTTGGCTGTCGATGGGCGCGACGGTCGTAGGCGGCTGCTGCGAAATCGGCCCGGCACACATCGCCGAGATCGCGTGCCGTCTGAGGCCGGAGCGATAGATCAGCCCAGCCCTCCCGGAGCGCCGCAGGCCTCGGGACGGATCGAGCGAGAGCCCTCGACGTCCCGGCCTTCGACGGACATCGGTTCGCGGATCGGATCGGTGGGGGATCGCCAAGGGTTCGTCGACGACCGGCGAGGGATCGCAGCCGCCCTGCGGTCAGGTAGCCCGTATTCGGGCGATCGACTTGCGCCCCCGTCGTCGAGTACGGGTGGGCGTCATCCGACCGCGTAGCTGTCGAGCGCCGGCCCCGTACCGTCGCTCCAGATCATGCGTAGCCACCTGTCGAAGGCAGCGGCAAAGCGTGCGTCCTGGCCAAGACTGCCGTAGATCGATGTTTGCTCCAGCCATGCCGCCGGGCGGTCGCGAGCCTCGGCCGCCGCCGCGTGTAGCATGTCCCAGGCGGGATCGTTAGGGGCGATCTCGGTGCCGTCCTCCCGCGTGCCCGCGCACATGCGTGCCCACAGCGCCTCCACGAGGCTCAGCCCCTCGACCGGCGTCCCCGCGGCTTGCGCGTCGCGCAGGATCGGCAGCACGAAAGCGGGATGTCGGGACGATCCGTCGAAGGCCACACGGCGCGTGGTGTCGCGGATCGCCGGATTGGCGAAGCGCGACTCGATCAACTCGGCATAGGCGAGCGGCGTCATTCCCGGCACCGGCGCGACGTGGGGCACGATCTCTTCCCGTTCCACCCGGCGCCAGAACGCCGCGATCCGCGAATCCGCCATGCAGTCCGCGATGGTGTTCACGCCCAGGAGCTCACCCGCATTCGCCAGCACCTGATGCCCGGCATTCAGAATGCGGATCTTCATCGATTCATAGGCGTGCACATCGTTTGTGACTGTGGCGCCCACGCGGTCCCAATCGGGCCGTCCGGCGCAGAACGCATCCTCGATCACCCACTGGCGGAAGTTCTCGTGGGTGACGGGCGCCGCGTCGTCGATGCCCAGGGCACGCGCGGCCGCGATCTCGGCAGGGCCGGTGGCGGGCACGATGCAATCGACCATCGAGTTCGGGAACGTGCAGCGTGCCTCCATCCACCCGGCGAGGTCGGGATCGGAAAGCCGCGCCAGCGACACCACAGCGTCGCGCGTGACGACGCCGTTCTCTCGCAGATTGTCGCAGCTCAGGACCGTGAACGGATCCTCGCCTGCCCCGCGCCGGTGGCCGAGCGCAGCCACGATGGCGCCGAAGGCCGTCCTGGGCGCGTGCGGGTTCGCGGCGTCGTGCGCGATGTCGGGGTGAGCCGCGTCGAAGGCGCCGGTGGCAGCGTTGAGATAGTAGCCGCCCTCGGTCACGGTCAACGACACGATACGGATCGCGGGATCCGCCATTCGCGCGATCAGGGCGCCGTTGTCGTCCTCGACCGGCAGGAAGTCGATCATCGAACCGCAGATCTCCGCCGAGGTCCCGTCCGGACGCAACTCGATGAGCGTGGTCAGGCAATCCTGCGCCAGCAGTCGCTCGCGCATCGCGGCATCGCCCGGACGCACGCCCGCGCCCACGATCGCCCAGTCGTGCGCCAGACCCTCCTGCATCAG
>CAYMRW010000072.1:0-9158 GCA_964392825.1 uncultured Rhodobacterales bacterium | reverse complement strand
TAGAGGTTGCGGTGGAACCGGTGCCGCCACGCGGGCTCGAGGTCGTCGCCCTCGTTCAGGATCGCCGCCGTCGAGCGGATCGCCGTGACCGTCGACAAGACGTCGTGCAGCGAGGCGTTGAGGAACGGGTCGTGCGTCAGCCGGTCGCTCAGCGCCTCGACCGCCCGCTCCTGCGCCTCGAGCCGCCGCGCCTGCGTCGCGATCAGCGCCGCCCAGCCCGGGAACCGGCTGGCGAACTCCTCCACGCGGTCGCGCTCGGGGGCGACGTCGGGCACCGACGCCGCGGCGGCGCCGAGCGCCCCGATCAGCACGGCGTCGGCGCCCCGGGTCAGGGTCGAGGGCTCGACCTCGAGCGCCCGGGCGATGTCGACGAGCAGCTTGCCGCCGATCCGCCGCTTGTTGTGCTCGATCAGGTTCAGGTACGAGGCCGAGATGCCGGCCTTCAGCGCCAGCTCGGCCTGCCGCAGGTTGCGGGAGAGGCGCCGGTGCCGGATGCGGCTGCCCGTCGCCTCGCCCGCTTCTGTGCCCGTCGTCCGTTCCAGCGCCCGATCCTCCCGCTTGCGGGCCAGCCTAGGGGATCCGCGGCGGAACGTGCAGCCTCGGCGTCCCGCGCCGGCCCGCCGCGGGTTCCTCCCGCGGCCGCGGCGCCGGGCCGGCCTGCCCCGACGTCCGGGCGCAGCACCTGCCGCAGGCCCGCGGCGGAACAACGGGCCGCCTTCGGCGATTGATCCGCGGCAGGGCACCGATCTCACGGAGGACGCGAAATGACCAGTCTCAGGACCATGCTGATGTCGGGCGTGGCAGCCGTCGCGCTGGCGACGCCGGCGCTTGCCCAGGAGACGACCGCGACGGACGAAGGCGGCACCCTGGTTCCGGCCGAGGCGTTGCCGGAACGGTCCTTCGACGACTCCTACGGGGTCGAGTTCGCGGACCTCGCCGACCGCAACGTCGAGGAGCTGATCGGCACGACCGTCGTCAACGACGACGGCGAGACCGTCGGCGAGATCGACAACTTCGGTCTTGCGGGTGGCCGGATCGTGGCCATCGCCGGCATCGGCGGCTTCCTCGGGATCGGCGAGCATCAGGTCGCGTTGCCCCTCGACCGCCTGGCCATGCAGGACGACCAACTTCTCCTCTCGGGCGTCACCCGCGAGGAGCTCGAGGCGCTGCCGGCCTATGATGCCGCGGCGACCAGCACCCTCGCCCCCGATCAGACGCTGCGGACGGGCTACGAGGCGCCGCCGCCGTCCGACACCGCGGCCGTGCAGCCGTCGGAGATGGAGGCGGCGGACGAACCCATGATCGACGTCGAGGAGGAGGTCGCCGAGGCCGAGGCGGCGGCCGAGCCCGCCGAGGAGCCCGAGATCACCGAGGCCGAGGGCGTCGAGGCGGCCCCGGCGGAAGAGGCGATGGCGGAGACGGAGGAGACGGGCTCCGGGATGGCCGCGGAGACGGTCGATGCCGGCGAGGCCGCGGCGGCCCCGGACGAGGACGCCGCGCCCGAGGACGGCGAGACGGCCGAGGCCCCCGAGACCGACAGCGAGATGACGACCTCCGAGAGCGTCGAGGCGGGCGAGGCCGCCGCCGCGCCCGAGGATCCGCAAGCCCCCGAGACGGCCGAGACGACCGAGACGACCGAGACGGATGGGGATGCCCCTCCCGAAGCCCCGATCTCGGAGACCGACCCCGGGGCCGAGCCGCCGGAGGATGCGGCCGACGCCGACCCGATCGCGGCGCCGGCCGAAGCCGAGACCGCAGAGACCGCCGAGACCGAGCCGGCGATCGAGGACGGGACCAGCCTGAAGGAGGACGACACGGCACAGGCGGCGAGCGTCGATCCGCCGGGCGGCGCCGCCGGGGCCGAGACCGGATGGACCGAGGAGATGGACCGCGTCTACGCCGACATCGCCGATCGCCCGGTCGCCGAACTCGTCGGCATGGAGGTGCAGACCGCCGACGGCGAGATCGTGGGCGACGTCGACAACTTCGCGCTCGCCGGAGAGGGTATCGTGGCGATCGTCGGCATCGGCGGCTTTCTCGGGATCGGCCAGCACGACGTCGCGCTCGGCCTCGGCGACATGACCTACGACGGCGAACGTCTGGTGCTCACCTCGATGACCGAGGAGGACCTGAACGAGATGCCCGAGTACGAGGAGAACGAGCCGGCCTACCTGGGCGAACAGGACACCCTGCGCGCCACCTACGACAGGTAGCCGGCGCGCCTGACGATGGCGCCTCGCGGATTGTCCGGCCCGGAGGGGCCCTCCTCATGTCCTCCGCGGCTTGGGCGGCGCGCGGCGGTGCCTTCGGCCACTCGCCTCGTGGCGGACGAGCATGACGTAGGCGATGTAGGGCGACATGGGAAAGCTCCTCCGGGAATGACTGCCTGAACGCGCCGATCCTACGCCGGCGGACCGCGCCTGGCAGGTCAGGTTTCCCTTACGTCGCCGAACCGACAGCCTCGCCCCGACACCCCGACCCGGCCGCGGCCGGGGCGGGACGCGCCGTCACGGGTCTGGTATCGTCCGAACCGTGACGCGCGTGCGGAGGAGTGCCCGGATGACCCGCGAGTGCCGGAAGCTGCGCCCCGAGGGTACCTACGCGGGCAAGCAGGGCTTCAGCTACTTCGAGGGGATCGCGCGCGAGACCGTCGGGGCCGACGCCATCTGCATGCACCTCCTCCGCGTGCCGCCGGGCGGCCGCGCGAAGGCGCACAAGCACGCGACGCACGAGACGGCGATCTACGTCCTCGCGGGCTCGGCCGAGATGTACTGGGGCGATCGGCTGCAACACCGCATGACGACCGGGCCGGGCGATCTCGTCTACATCCCCGCCGACGTTCCGCACCTGCCCGTCAACCGCGGCGCCGAGGAGGCGGTCGCCGTCATCGCCCGCACCGACCCCCACGAGCAGGAGAGCGTCGTCCTCCTCCCCGAGCTCGAGGCCCTCGTCCCCGACTGACCGCCGCGCACGCGCACCGGCCGCGCCGGTACATTTCGTACAGAAGTGGTCAAACCGGGGTCCGGAAACGACTCGAACTTGCAAATCCGGGCGGAGTGCCGGCGACGACGCCCGGCCCGCCGGAAGCAGCCCTCAGCGCCGTCCGTCGCGGCGCACCTCGACGTTCGCCGACGACGCCTCGCTGCTCTCGCCCATGTACCGCGGCGGCGGCGCCGGCGTCACGCCGTCGGCATTCGCCGGCGGCACCGGCAACCCAGGATAGGCGGCATAGCTCGTCCCCGCCACGACCTGAATCGGCTGCCCGGGATAGACCGCCGCCTCCCGCGGCGGCTCCTCCCGCCGCGCGCAGGCGGTGACCGAAAGACCCGCAGCGATCACCAGGAGCGCCGAGCGCAGGACCTGACCCCGTGCCCGGACCGGGCCGCGGCCCGGTCCAGCCGAACCGCCCGTCCAGGCGGTCCACGCGCCGCGAAGGATTGCCGGACCGGACTGGCGGCGGGGCGACCCGCCTGTCGACCGCGCAGGGTCCCTCCTGGCGGCGTGCATCAAATTGCAAGAACCGCTCCGGCCGCTGCGCCCCGTCGGCAACGTCGCCCGCCGGAGCGCCGAGAGCAGCCGTCGGGACGTCACGCCACGATCTCCGCCGCGTCGAGAACCGCGTGAAGGAGGACGCTGGCGCCCTTCTCGGCCCAGTCGGGCGTGATCTCCTCGGCCTCGTTGTGCGACAGGCCGTCCTTGCATGGGCAGAAGATCATCGCCGTCGGCGCTACGCGGTTGATCCAGCACGCGTCATGGCCGGCGCCCGACACCATGTCCATGTGGCTGTAGCCAAGCCGCTCGGCGGCCCTGCGCACCATGGCGACGCACTCCGCATCGAACGCGACCGGATCGTAGTGGCAGGTCACCTCGATCTCGATGCCGAGGCCGAGGTCGGCAGCAATCCCCGTCGCCGCCTCCTCGAGCCGGGCGCGCATCGACGCGAGCTTGCCCGGGTCGGGCGAGCGAAAGTCGATGGTGAAGACCGCCCGGCCGGGGATCACGTTGCGCGAGTTCGGGTGGACGTCGGCCTGCCCCACGGCGCCCACCGCGTCGGGCTGGTGGTCCATGGCGATGCGATGCACGGCCTCGACGATCCGCGCCATGCCGAGCCCGGCATCGAGGCGCATGTGCATCGGGGTCGAACCGGTATGCGCGTCGCGCCCGGTCAGCCGCACCTCGAGCCACCAGATGCCCTGGCCGTGGGTGACGACGCCGATGTCGCGCCCTTCGGCCTCGAGGATCGGCCCCTGCTCGATGTGGAGCTCGAAGAAGGCGTGCATCGGGCGTCGCCCGACCGACTCCCCGCCCTTCCAGCCGATGCGCTCGAGCTCGTCGCCGAAGCGCCGGCCGCCGGCGTCCCGGCGGTCGTATGCCCAGTCGAGTTCATGCTCGCCGACGAAGACCCCGGAGCCGAGCATGGCGGGCGCGAACCGCGTCCCCTCCTCGTTGGTCCAGTTCGTCACCACGATCGGGCGCCGCGTGCGGATCGCCATGTCGTCGAGCGAGCGGACGATCTCGAGCCCGGCGAGCACGCCGAGGACCCCGTCGAAGCGGCCGCCCGTCGGCTGCGTATCGAGGTGCGAGCCCACATAGACGGGCGGCGCATCGGTGTCCTTTCCCGCGCGCGTGGCGAACATCGTGCCCATCGCATCCACCGCGACGCTGCACCCCGACGCTTCCGCCCAGTCGCGCAGCAGTGCCCGTCCCTCGGCGTCGGCATCGGTCAGCGTCTGCCGGTCGTTTCCGCCGGCGACGCCCGGCCCGACCTTCGCCATCCGCATCAAGCTGTCCCAGAGCCGCGCGCCGTCGACATGCAGGTTCTCTCCGGATGCGTGCACGATGACGGCCCCCAGCAAGCAAGGCGTGTCCTCGAGCCTGCGGAACGCCGGCCCGGAAGGCAAGGCCGGATGCGCGGGTGGCGGAAGGACGCAGGCCGGAGGCTAGGGCGTCTCCTGCAGGACCTTCCGCAGCGTCGAGAAGAGCGTGTCGATATGCCCTTTCTCGATGATGAGGGGCGGCGACAGGGCGATGATGTCGCCCGTCGTGCGGATCAGGAGGCCGTTCTCGTAAGCTTTCACGAAAGCGCCGAAGGCGCGCTTCGTGGGCTCGCCCGCAGCCGGTTCGAGCTCGATCGCGCCGATCAGCCCGAGGTTGCGGATGTCGATGACGTGCGGACAGTCGCGCATGTCGTGCAGCGCATCTTCCCAGTACGATGCAAGCTCGGCCGCCCGGGCGAAGAGCCCCTGCTCGCGGTAGACCTCGAGCGTGGCAAGGCCCGCCGCGGACGCGATGGGCGCGCCCGAGTACGTGTAGCCGTGGAACAGCTCGATGACGTGATCGGGCCCCTCCATGAAGGCGTCGTGGATGTCCGCCGTCGTCAGCACCGCACCCATGGGGATGACGCCGTTGGTCAGTCCCTTGGCGCAGGTGATCATGTCGGGCGTCACCCCGAAGAGGTCGGCCGCGAAGGGCGTGCCAAGCCGCCCGAACCCGGTGATGACCTCATCGAAGATGAGCAGGATGCCGTGCTTGGCGGTCAGCTCGCGCAGGCGCTCGAGATAGCCCTTGGGCGGGATCAGGACGCCGGTGGAGCCCGCGACCGGCTCGACGATCACGGCGGCGATCGTCTCGGCACCGTGCAGCGCCACGAGCCGCTCGAGTTCGTCGGCCAGATGCGCCCCCTCCTCCGGCTGGCCGCGGGTGAAGGCGTTGCCGGGGAGGTGCGTGTGCGGCAGGTGGTCGACGCCCGCAAGCAGCGAGCCGAAGAACCGGCGGTTGTTGGTTATGCCGCCGACCGAGATGCCGCCGAAGTTCACGCCGTGATAGCCGCGCTCGCGACCGATCAGCCGGGTTCGTCCGCCCTCGCCCCGCGCCCGGTGGTAGGCCAGCGCGATCTTGAGCGCGGTCTCGACGCTCTCGGATCCGGAGTTCGTGAAGAACACGTGCTGCAAAGGCTCGGGCGCCATGTCGCGGACGCGGGTCGCGAGCTCGAACGCCTTGGGGTGGCCCATCTGGAACGCCGGCGCATAGTCGAGTTCGGCCGCCTGGCGCTGGATCGCCTCGACGATCCTCGGCTGACCGTGGCCGGCGTTGCAGCACCACAGGCCGGCCGTGCCGTCGAGGACCTGCCGGCCATCGGCGGTGGTGTAGTGCATCCCCTCGGCCGCGACGAACATCCGCGGCGCCTTCTTGAACTGGCGGTTGGCCGAGAACGGCATCCAGAAGGCGGAGAGATCGTTCGGGACGTTCGGCCGGTCGAGTGCCATCTGGCGGCTCCTTGCTGCGGGGGACATCGCGGTCGGCGCCGGCGGCGACGTCTCCGATAGGCCCGACGCTAGCACATCCCTCGCGGGGCGCCACGGCGGATCGGTCGGCGGCCCCCTCGCCCCTTGCATCGGGTTTGTCTCGATCCCGACCGATCCGACGGGATGCCGTTCACCGGGCGTGAACCAGCGCCCCCTAGTGTCGCGCCGTGTGGGGGCATTCGCGTGTGGAGCGAAGGCCATGATCGAGTCGTACGGGCCGCGCCCGGCCGTCCCGGCCGGAGCCGCGGCTTCCCTTCCCGCACAGGCCGAGGAAAAGATCGTCCATCGGCCGCCGACCAAGGTGCTGCCGGCCGAGAGGGTGGACCGGAACGCGCCGACCGGGCCGCGCCCGGCCTTTGAGCATACCTGGCTGCAACGCGCCGCGGCCCTCTGGCCGGAGGAACCCGCGCCGTCAACGGTCCCGGCGCCCGCGCCCGACCAGACCGACGTTCCGCCCCAGACGCAGGCGGCGCGCGAGACCATCGAGCTCTTGCGTCAGAGCGGCGATGGCCCTCCGCCGGCCGTCGACATCCGGCGCTGACGGGCCCTCGGTCTCAGCCGTCGGAGACGAGGATCAGGTTCCCCTCGCTGTCGCGGATCAGCGTGTAGCTGACGAGCGGGTTCCAGTCGGCCGACTTGATCCCGCCGAGGATCTCGACCCCGTCGTCACGCAAGGCCTCGACGACGTCCTCGAGCGCGTCGGCGATCAGGGCCAGGACCACGCGTCCGCGGCGGGCGGCTCGGTCCGGGCGGTCGTCGAGATGCACCTGCGTGCGCCCGTGCCCGACCTCCAGCAGCACCCAGCGGCCGCTTTCGTTCGGCGCATCGGCGACGACGCTCATGCCGAGGCGGTCGCAGTAGAACGCGATCGCCCGATCGACGTCGTCGACAGGCACCGAGGTGAAGCTGACGTGACTGAACATGGGCTCGTTGATCCAACTCGTGGACGATGCAACCTTGAGTGCAGGAACCGATCGGCCCGAACAACCCCTCTCCCGCCCGGACGAACGCCGTGAGGGATCCGCGGCGCGGCGTCGCCCGTTGCCCGGAGCCGGCACGGCCCGCAGACGACTGGAATGCGGCGGCGTTCCGGGCGGCGCTTTCCACGCCGGGATGGCTGCACTATAAGGCCCAAACTACAAGGTCGAGCCGCAGGAAGCGGACGGGGCAGGCAAAAGCGCATGACAGATCAATCCCGCGACGCGGACGTGGCCTTCATCAGGGCGCTTGCCGAACTCCTTAACGAGAACGACCTGACCGAACTGCATGTCCGAAGGGATTACGGCGAGGACGACTGCCTCGACGTCCGCGTCAGCCGCGTGCAGGCCGCGCCGACCTATCTCCAGCCGCCGGCCGCACCGCCTGCGAGCCTGCCGGTGCCCTCGGCGCCGTCGATGCCGACGACGACGCCCGCGCCGTCGCCGACTGCCGAGACCGACGATCCGGCGAACCACCCCGGCGCCATCACCTCGCCGATGGTGGGAACCGTCTATCTGCAGGCCGAGCCCGGCGCCGATCCGTTCATCCGCGTCGGCGACGCGGTGGACGAGGGCCAGACGCTGCTGATCGTGGAGGCGATGAAGACCATGAATCACATCCCAGCGCCTCGCGCCGGAACGGTCCGCCGCATCCTCGTCGAGGACGGCGCGCCGGTGGAGTACGGTGCGCCGCTTCTGATCGTCGAGTAGCATGTTCTCGAAAATTCTCATCGCCAATCGCGGCGAGATCGCCCTGCGCGTCGTCCGCGCCTGCCGCGAGATGGGCATTCCAACGGTCGCGGTGCACTCGACCGCCGATGCCGACGCGATGCACGTGCGCATGGCAGACGAGAGCGTCTGCATCGGGCCGCCGCCCTCGACGCAGAGCTACCTCGCCATGCCGGCGATCATCTCGGCCGCCGAGATCACCGGGTCGGAGGCGATCCATCCGGGCTATGGCTTTCTCAGCGAGAACGCCAACTTCGTGCAGATCGTCGAGGATCATGGGCTGACCTTCATCGGCCCGTCGGCCGAGCACATCCGCACCATGGGCGACAAGATCACCGCCAAGGAGACGATGCGCAAGCTCGGCGTCCCGTGCGTGCCGGGCTCGGACGGCGGCGTGCCGGATCTCGCGACCGCGCGGGAGGTGGCGGCCGAGGCCGGCTATCCCGTCATCGTCAAGGCCACCGCCGGCGGCGGCGGTCGCGGGATGAAGCTCGCCCGATCCGAGGCCGACATCGAGCGCGCGTTCCGCACCGCCCGCGCCGAGGCCAAGGCCGCCTTCGGCAACGACGAGGTCTACCTCGAGAAGTATCTCGCCAGGCCGCGCCATATCGAGGTGCAGGTCTTCGGCGACGGCCGCGGCAACGCCGTACACCTGGGGGAGCGGGACTGCTCGATGCAGCGGCGGCACCAGAAGGTGTTCGAGGAGGCGCCGGGCCCGGTGATCGATGCCGAGACGCGCGCGCGCATCGGTAGCCTCTGCGCCAACGCGATGGCCGAGATCGGCTATTCGGGCGCCGGGACGGTCGAGTTCCTCTACGAGGACGGGGAGTTCTTCTTCATCGAGATGAACACCCGCCTGCAGGTGGAGCACCCCGTCACGGAGGCCGTCTACGGCGTCGACCTCGTTCGCGAGCAGATCCGCGTCGCGGCGGGCCACCCGCTGTCGTTCAGGCAGGAGGAGCTGATCCCGAACGGTCATGCGATCGAGGTGCGGATCAACGCCGAGAAGCCGCCGCGCTTCACGCCGTCGCCCGGACGGATCACGCAGTATCACGCCCCGGGTGGCCTCGGCGTGCGCATGGACAGCGCGCTTTACGACGGCTACCGGATCCCGCCCTACTACGACAGCCTGATCGGCAAGCTGATC
>CAYMRW010000071.1:0-9397 GCA_964392825.1 uncultured Rhodobacterales bacterium | reverse complement strand
ATGCTGGCGAACGGCGCGCCCGGACCGCTCGCCGCGGCCTTCGGGCTGGAGCGGTTCCGCGAGGGGCGCTTCATCGACGAGAGCGTCGCCGCCGGAGTCGCGCACTGATGCCGGCCGCGTCGTCTTTCCTCCTCCGACCCGCAGAGTGGGGCGCCGATGCCACACTGGCACGGCGCATGAGCGGCCGGGAAGCAAGATGCCGCCGGTTGTCCATTGACCGCGAGCAACCGGACGCGTCCGGTGCTACGGTCGCCGCAAACAGGTCTGGAGGGTCAGAATGGTCCGCAACATCATCATCGCCGTCATCGCGATCATCGTGCTCTACTTCATTCTCGTCTGGGCCGGGGTCATCGGCGGCGCCGAGATCGAGGAGCCGGTGGTCGACGAACCCGAGATCGAGGAGCCTGTCGAGGAGCTCGAGACCGAATAGTCCGGCTCTAGCCTCGACGCGTCACGCCAGCGACATATCTGCACCGCCGGTCCGGTTGGAGGTGCAGGTATGTCGGGGCGGTCGCGCGCATGGTTCTTGGCGACGGGGGGCATTCTCTTCGGGGTTGCCTGTTATGTCGTGGCCGCGGGGTTGGCGGCCCATGCCCTCGGTCCGACGATCGGCGGGCTTGGCGACCAGCCGCCGGAGCGGCGCGTGGTCTATCCCAATCTGTGACGGAGCGCGGCCACGGCGCACCGCCGGCGCCGCGGCCGACCCGTGCTGAGGCTGCGCTGCCCGGCCTGCGGGGTCATGGCCGACGAGACCGAGCTCGCCGGCGGCGGTGAAGCCCATCTGAGGCGCGCCGGTCCGGACAGCGGCGACGACGCCTTCGAGGCCTACCTGTTCCGTCGAGCGAACCCGAAGGGCGTGCATTTCGAGCGCTGGCGGCACGCATTCGGCTGCGGCAAGTGGTTTCACGCCGCGCGCTGCACCGTGACGAACGAGGTCTTTGGCACCTATGCCGCCGAAGTCCCGGGGCCTCCGGACGAGGTCCTGTCCCGTGTTTCCGGGCGACGGCAGGGAAAGGTCCGTTGAGCGCGCGGCTGCCGACAGGCGGTCGGCTGATCGACCGTGACAGGCCGCTGCGCTTCACGCTCGACGGGCGGGGGCTGACGGGCCTGGCCGGCGACACCCTGGCGAGCGCGCTTCTGGCCAACGGTCGGACGCTGGTCGGGCGGTCCTTCAAGTACCACCGGCCGCGCGGCATAGTCGCTTCCGGCCCCGAGGAGCCGAACGCGCTCTTCGGACTTGGTCGCGGCGACCGCTTCGAGCCGAACGCCCGCGCGACGCAGGTGCCGCTCGCGGGTGGGCTTGTCGCCACGAGCCAGAACCGCTGGCCGTCGCTGGCGCGCGACGTCGGCGCCCTCAACGCGCGGCTCGCCCGGTTCCTGCCGGCGGGCTTCTACTACAAGACATTCATGTGGCCCCGGGGCTTCTGGAAGAGCGTCTACGAGCCGGCGATCCGTCAGGCCGCGGGGCTGGGCCGCGCTCCGGACGCCGAAACACGCGATCCGGCGCGTTACGAGCATGTGTACGCCCATGTCGACGTTCTCGTCGCGGGCGGCGGCGTCGCGGGTCTCGCCGCGGCGCGGGCGGCGGCGCGGACGGGCGCCAGCGTCATGGTCCTCGAACAGTCCGGATGGTGGGGCGGGCGCACGCTGGTCGACGGCGGCGAGATCGACGGCACGCAGGCCGCGGACTGGATCGACGCGGCGCTGCGCGACCTTGGCGCCATGCCGAACGTGCGCCTGCGCTCCTCCTGCACGGTATCGGGGATCTACGACCACGGCTGGGTGCTCGCCGCCGAGCGTCCCGCGCAGGGCCCGCTCGAGCGGCTCTGGAAGATCCGGGCCGAGCGCACCGTCATGGCGACGGGCGCCATCGAGCGGCCGCTGACCTTCGCCGACAACGACCGGCCCGGCGTCATGCTGGCGGGCGCGGTCCGCGACTATCTCGACCTCTGGGCCGTCGCGCCGGGGCGACAGACGGTCGTGGTGACGAACAACGACGACGGCTACCGCACGGCGCTGGCGCTCGCCGACGCCGGGCTCGGGGTGGCGGCTGTCGTCGATCCGAGGCCGGAGGCGCGGGGTGCTCTGCCGGAGGCGGCTCGGCGCCGCGGCCTGCCGATCCGGTCCGGGCGCTCTGTCGTGCAGGCAGAGTGGCGTGGCACGCTTCGGTCGGTGCGCGTTTCCGACGCCGACGACGGCGCAGGGGCGGAGACCCTGGCCTGCGACGCGCTGGCGATGTCGGGCGGCTGGTCGCCGGCCGTGCATCTCTGGTCGCAGGCCGGCGGCAAGCTCGTCTGGGACGAGGCAGGCGCGATGTTCCGCCCCGATCACGCGCGTCCGCCGACGGGCGACGACGGCGCCGCCAAGGTGATCCCCGCCGGCGCCGCCGATGGCGAGATGTCGCTTGCCGCGGCCCTGGCATCCGGGCACGCGGCGGGTCGGGCGGCCGCCGAGGCGACGGGCCACCAGCCGGTTTCGGATGAGGCGCCGGCGGCGGCGCGATTGGACGAGGCGCCGCTGCTGCCGGCCTGGATCATGCCGCGGGGTGCGGGCCGCAGCTTGCGCGCGAAGGCGTTCCTCGACTTCCAGAACGACGTGAAGGTCGCCGACGTCGAACTCGCCGCGCGCGAGGGCTACCAGAGCGTCGAGCACGCCAAGCGCTACACCACCCTCGGCATGGCGACGGATCAGGGCAAGCTCAGTAACATCAACGGATTGGCGGTTCTCTCTCACGCTCTTGGCGAGCCGATCCCGCAGGTCGGGACGACGACGTTCCGACCCCCGTACGTGCCTCTGACCATGGGCGCGATCGCCGGCGAGGCGCGGGGAACCCTGTTCCAGCCGGTGCGGAAGACGCCGCTGCACGACCGGCACGAGGCGCTCGGTGCGGCGTGGGAGCCGGTCGGCCTCTGGCGGCGGCCCTACAGCTATCCCAGGGCCGGCGAGACACGCGACGAGGCCGCCGAGCGCGAGACCCGCGCGGTGCGCGAGGCCGTGGGCGTCCTCGATGCCTCGACCCTTGGCAAGATCGTCGTCCAGGGACCCCACGCCGGCGCCTTCCTCGACCTTGTCTATACCGGTCGGCCGTCGACGATCGCCGAGGGCCGCTGCCGCTACGGGCTCATCTGCGACGAGCAGGGGTTTCTGATCGACGACGGTGTCATCGCCCGCCTCGGGCCCCGGACATGGCTCTGCCACACGACGACCGGCGGGGCGGAGCGCATCCACGGCCACATGGAGGAATGGCTGCAGACCGAATGGTGGGACTTGCAGGTCCATACCCTGAACGTGACCGAGCAGTGGGGCCAGATCGCCGTCGCCGGTCCCGACGCGCGGGCGGTGCTCGAGAGGCTGGGAGGGATGGACGTCTCGGCCGCGACCTTGCCCTTCATGCGCTGGGTCGAAGGACGGCTCGCCGACGTGCCGGTTCGAGTCTTCCGCATCTCGTTCTCGGGCGAACTGAGTTTCGAGATCGCCGCGCCCGCGAGCCGGATCGCCGCCCTGTGGGACCGGGTCCTCGACGCGGGCGCGACACCTTACGGAACGGAAGCCATGCACATCCTGCGCGCCGAGAAGGGCTTCGTCATGATCGGCGAGGAGACGGACGGGACGGTGATTCCGCAGGATCTCGGCCTCGACTGGGCCATCGCCGACAAGCCCGACTTCATCGGCAAGCGCGGACAGATGCGAAGCCACATGACCGGGGCGCGCTGGCGTCTCGTCGGCATCGAAAGTCCGGACGGCGCCGTGATCCCGGCGGGCAGCTACGCCGCGACCGACGGCGTGAACGCGAACGGGCAGCGCAACGTCGAGGGGCGCATCACGTCGTCCTACTGGTCGCCGACGCTCGGCCGCGGCATCGCCATGGCGCTGGTGGCGCGCGGCCCCGAGCGGATGGGAGAGACCTTGGCCTTCCCGCAGCCCGACGGCGGCGAACACCGCGGGGTCATCGTCGCGCCCGTGGTCTATGATCCGGACGGGGAGCGGTTGCGTGGCTGATCGCGACGGTGCTCGGACCGACGGCGGCCGCACGGCCGGGGCGGCAGTCCGGCCCGCGAACCGCCGGACGATGCTGGCGATCAAGGGCGCTCTCGGCGACAGCGATCTGCGTTCGGTCATCGCGGGGGCCACCGGCGCCGAGCCGCCTGCGGCCCTTGGGGTCGCGCGATCCGACACGGCGACGCTTCTCTGGATGGCCCCGGACGAGCTTCTCGCCCTTGCCGATCCGCGGGACGGCGACGTTGTTCTGGACGGTCTGCGATCCGGCGGCGCGGACCTTCATATGTTGGTCAAGGACGTCTCGGACATGCGCGCAGGCTTCGTCGTCGAGGGCGCCGCGGCGCGCGATGTCCTGGCCCGGCTGACACCGGCGGACGTCTCTCCCGCGGCGCTGCCGCCCGGGCGGGTCCGACGCACCCGCCTCGGCCAGGTCGCCGCGGCGCTCTGGCTGCCGGAGGAGGGGCAGGCGGACGTCCTCTGCTTCCGCTCTGTCGCGGACTACGTTCGGGACCTCCTCGAGGATGCGGCAGCGAGTGAACCCCTCGGCCTCCACGACGTTGACGGTTGACGCCTCGAGGGCGCAGGCACAGGGTGCCGCGCAATTCATCAAGGAGGGAGAGACATGGCTTTCACGCTACCCGACCTGCCGTATTCGCACGATGCGCTGGCCGACAAGGGGATGAGCCGCGAGACGCTCGAGTACCATCACGACATCCACCACAAGGCCTATGTCGACAATGGCAACAAGGCCGTCTCGGGCACCGAGTGGGAGGGCAAGGACGTCGAGGAGATCATCCGCGGCACCTACGATCCCGGTGCCGTGGCGCAGAACGGCATCTTCAACAACGCCTCGCAGTACTGGAACCACAACCAGTTCTGGGAGATGATGTCGCCGAACTCGGGCGGCATGCCGGGCGAGCTCGAACGCCGCATTACCGAGGCCTTCGGCGGCGTCGACAAGTTCAGGGAGGAGTTCGCGGCCGCCGGCGCCGGTCAGTTCGGCTCCGGCTGGTGCTGGCTCGTGGCCGACGGCGACGGTTCGCTCAAGGTCACCAAGACCGAGAACGGGGTGAACCCCCTCTGCTTCGGCCAGACGGCCCTCCTCGGCTGCGACGTGTGGGAGCACTCCTACTACATCGACTTCCGCAACAAGCGCCCGGCCTATCTGCAGAACTTCCTCGACAACCTCGTCGACTGGGAGAACGTGGCCTCGCGTCTGCCGAACTGACGACGCCTTTGGCGCCGGGTGCCGGGAGTCGCGCTTGCGGCGCCCGCGCAGCCCGCGCCTGCCGGCCTGTCAAGTGATGTTCGCCCTACTGACCCCCCACGTCCGCCCCTGACAGAGTTGACCCTGCGGCAATTGAGCCGCCAACAGTCAAAGGGGGTTTTCCATGCAAGGCATTCTTCGGCGCGCCCACGGCGCTCGACTTCGGCGGTTCGATCCCGTGGGCCATTTTCTCAGGGCCGATGCGCGCCATCGGGCGAAGCGCCGCCTGGAAGAGATGGAAGATTGGCAGCTCCTCGACATCGGGCTGACCCGTGCCGACATCTCCGACGCCCTCGACCGGCGCTGACCCGCGCCGAGGACATCCGAACAGAAAGAGGGAGATAGTCATGCGGTTCTTTCACCAGAGGCACCTCGATGCCGCGTCGCCTACGTCGAAGCCGCGTCGGATGCCGACCGCGTTCCAGCCCGAGAAGCGCGGGTCTCCGTTTCCGCGCCGCTTTCCCATCGTCTTCTGACCATCGAGCCACGGGCGCCCGATCCGGGGCGCCCGGCGACATCGGGCCCGGAACCTCCGCGGCGTCCGGCCGGTTGAGGCCCCAAGAAGCCCTGAACGGAGGACACGATGGCCGAACGGCACAGATCGAAGGACGGCAGCCGCGACACCGATGAGATCCTCGGCGCCGAAGGAAGCGTCGGGCAGTCGGGCCGGGATGGCGGCGACATCGCCCGGACCATCGGCTCGGAGGACGAGGAGAAGCGGGCGGGCGAGCGACCCGCCGGCACGACCCGCGTCCGCAAGGCCGACGAGGAAAAGCCCGCAACATCGAACCTCGGGACGGAGAACCGCTGATGCCGGTTCACGACCTCTCGAACGAGACTTGGGTACTCATCGCCGACGGCGAGAAGGCGCTGTTCCTCGTCAATGACGGGGATGCCGAGTACCCGGTCCTGACCGTGCGCCGCGAGGAGCATCAGCCGAACCCGCCGACGCGCGATCAGGCTGCCAACCGCCCGGGCCAGGTTCAGGAGAGCCACGCGCCCGGCAGCCGGAGCTACGAGGATACCGACTGGCATCAGCTGGCGAAGGATCGTTTCGCCGATCATCTGGCCGACATGCTCTACGAACGGGCGCATCGCGGCGATTTCCGCCGCATCGTGCTCGTCGCGGCGCCCGGGGTCCTCGGCGAGCTTCGCGAAAAGATGCACAAGGAGGTCGCCGACCGGGTCGTGGGCGAGGTTCCGAAGACGCTGACGAACCACCCGGTGGAGGAGATCGAGAAGGTCCTGAAATCGGACCTCGTTCCGGGCTGACTGGCGATTCCTCGCCCGCGCCGCTACATGAGCGCGGGTGAGCGTACCTTCCGAGAGAACGGACCGGCAGAGCGGCTGGCGTACGATCCGCCGCGTCGCGCCGTATCTCTGGCCCGAGCAGCGGACGCTGCGCGTGCGCGTCGTCCTCGCCATGGTGGCGCTTCTCGTCTCGAAGCTCGTCGCGGTGGGCACGCCGTTTCTCTACAAGGGCGCCGTCGACGCCTTGGCCGGCGAGAGCCAGTCGGCCGCATGGATGCTCGCGGTCGGCGCCATCGGCCTGACCGTCGCCTACGGCGGCGCGCGCCTGATGACGGTGGGGCTGCAGCAACTGCGCGACGCGCTCTTCGCAGCGGTGGGCCAGCGGGCGCTGCGTCGCCTGGCACTCGAGACGTTCGAGCACATCCACCGCCTCAGTCTGCGCTATCACCTGACGCGGCGCACCGGCGGGCTCAGCCGCATCATCGAGCGGGGGGTGAAGGGGGTCGAGTTCCTGCTCCGCTTCCTCCTCTTCTCGATCGGGCCGCTGCTTCTCGAGCTCGTCCTGATCGCCGTCGTGCTCGCGTGGGTGTTCGACCTGCGCTACCTCGTCGTCGTTACCGCGACCATCTTCCTCTACGTGTGGTTCACGTTCCGGGTGACCGAGTGGCGCGTGAAGATCCGCCGCGAGATGAACGAGCAGGATACCGACGCCAATCAGAAGGCGATCGACAGCCTCCTGAACTTCGAGACGGTGAAGTATTTCGGCGCCGAGGCGCGGGAGGCCGGCCGCTACGACGGTGCCATGGCGGGGTACGAGCGCGCGGCGCTCAGGACGAGCTACTCGCTCGCCTTCCTGAACGTCGGACAGTCCTTCCTCATCACCACGGGGCTCGTCGTGGTGATGGTGATGGCGGCGGCCGGGGTCAACGCCGGCCAGCTTACCGTCGGCGACTTCGTCATGGTCAACGCCTACATGATCCAGATCACCATGCCGCTGAACTTCCTCGGCACGGTCTACCGCGAGATACGTCAGGCCCTGATCGACATGGGCGACATGTTCGACCTGCTCGAGCAGCCGGCGGACGTGCGGGACGCCCCTGGCGCAAGGCCCCTCCGGGTGGTTGCGGGCGAGGTCGTGTTCGACGACGTCGCCTTCGAGTACGAGCCCGATCGCCCCATCCTGAAGGGCGTCACCCTGCGCGTCGGCCCCGGCCAGACGGTCGCCATCGTCGGCCCGACGGGGGCCGGTAAGTCGACGATCGGGCGTCTGCTGTTCCGCTTTTACGACGTCAGCGGCGGCACGCTGCGCATCGACGGTCAGGACGTGCGCGCCGTCACGCAGCACTCGTTGCACGCCGCGATCGGCGTCGTCCCGCAGGATACGGTCCTCTTCAACGACACGATCCGCTACAACATCGCCTATGGCCGGCCGGGCGCGACGGAGGCTGAGATCGAGGCCGCGGCGCGGGCGGCGAAGATCCACGACTTCGTCGCGAGCCTGCCGCTCGGCTACGAGACTCAGGTGGGGGAGCGGGGGCTGAAGCTCTCCGGCGGCGAGAAGCAGCGCGTGGGGATCGCGCGCACGCTGCTCAAGGATCCGCCGATCCTGCTGCTCGACGAGGCCACCTCGGCGCTCGACAGCGAGACCGAAGCCGACATCCAGTCAGAGCTCAGGGCCATGGGCGCAGGACGGACGGTGATCGTCATCGCCCACCGGCTTTCGACCGTCGTCGACGCGGACCGGATCGTGGTCCTGCAGGATGGCCGCATCGTCGAACAGGGCCGCCACGAGGAACTGCTGGCCCGGGGCGGACGCTACGCCGCGCTCTGGCAGCGGCAGGCGGCCGAGCGGAACGAGGCCGCCTAGCGTGCCAGCCGGCGGATCCCGCC
Source organism: uncultured Rhodobacterales bacterium (assembly GCA_964392825.1). GTDB lineage: Bacteria > Pseudomonadota > Alphaproteobacteria > Rhodobacterales > Rhodobacteraceae > Roseitranquillus. The sequence goes on along the minus strand of CAYMRW010000071.1, from coordinate 990 downwards.
GCGCTCGTCGCCAACGCCCTCGTAGTCCTCGTCCTGCCGTTCCGGGCGATAGCCGATCTTGTTGTAATCGCCGCGCTGGTAGTTGCCGCGATAGCCGCCGCCGATGTCGACGGTGAAACCGCCGCGGTTCGCGGCATTCTGCACGTCGCATCCGGCTGCGCCGAGACAGATGCCCCCTGCTAGGATCCAGAACTTGGCCTGCACGTACATCCTCCCGCCGGTCGGACGTTCTTAGCCCGCGGTCACGTGTCGTGGCAATCCTGCGCCGCCGCCGTGCTGCGCCACCTAGCGCCGTGACACGGTACCGCGACCGAACCGCGTCTGCATCTCCACCGCTTCGACCTGCCAGCGTCCGCGATCCCCGGGCGCGTAGACAAGGCGGAAGGGAAAGCGGGTGCGCCGCGCGTCCTCCGTGTCACCGTAGCCGCCGATGCGCCGGTATTCCCCGGCGCAGGCGATCTGTCCGGCGTCGCGCCCCGCGGGACGGGTGGCGATGCTGCTGCGGCGGGCGCCGTCGAAGATCACCGCCGAGTAGCTGCAGGCGCGCTCGGCCGGGACATCGCGCAGGAGGCCCCAAAGCGCCGACAGGGGGTCGACGGTCCCGCCCTGCGTCGCGGGGTCGAGGTCGTCGTCATTGCGGGCGCCGTCTTCGGACAGCCGCGGGACGCCGCCCGAGTAGGTCAGCGCCTTCCGCCGACGCTCGCCGCGGCCGGCGAAGGTCTCGGCATAGGCTTCGGGCACGAGCGCGCCGCCGCGGACCCGGCCGTGCGCCTCCGCGTCGTAGCGCGCCCCGCCGAGCGCGCCCGCGATGCCGGCGGTCTTGCCCCGGCCCGAGACCGCGTAGCGACCGCCGCGTTCCTCTCCCGCGATGGAAAGCGTGCCGATGCGGACCCCGGCCAGACGCACGTCGAAGGTCGCGCGCGTTGTGTCCGCCACGGCCGGAGCGACCCCAAGGAGCAGCAAGAGCGTCGCCGTGGACAGGCGCATCCC
>CAYMRW010000070.1:0-9448 GCA_964392825.1 uncultured Rhodobacterales bacterium | reverse complement strand
GGCCACCGTCGCCGGGCTGCGCGGCGGGCTCGGTTCGGTCTCGTGCCGGCTGGCCTGCGGGACGACGGTCGCCGCGCTCGCCGCCGTTAATGCCATCGGCGCGGTGACGGTGAACGACGGGCCGCACTTCTGGGCCGCCGCGTTCGAGGTGGCGGGCGAGTTCGGCGGCCTCGGCTACGGCCCCGCGCACGACGGGGAGGTCCGCTGGAAGCACGCAGCGCCCGCCGCGACGACGCTCGCCATCGTCGCGACCGATGCGCGCCTCGACAAGTCCGGCGCCCGGCGGCTGGCGGTCGCCGCGCAGGACGGGATGGCGCGGGCCATCGTGCCCAGCCACACGCCGCGCGACGGCGACCTCGTCTTCGCCGTCTCGACGGCGCGCCGACCGGCGCCGGATCCCGGGGAGGAGGTCCTGCTCGGTCACGCCGCCGCGACCTGCCTGGCCCGCGCCATCGCCCGGGGCGTCTATGCCGCCGGCCCCGGGGGCCGGCTGCCGTCGTGGCGGGAGAGGTTCGGCGCCTAGCGAAACAGGCGCTGCCACATGCCCTGCGGCAGGACCCGACCCATGGCGAAGGCAAGGCTGAACCAGAGCGGAAAGTCGTGGGCGAAGCTGTCCCGATTCATGTGCTCGAAGATCTCCCGCGCCGCCTGCTCCGGCTCCATGAGGCCGGGCATGCGGAAGTCGTTCCGCTCGGTCAGGCGGGTCCGGACGAAGCCCGGATTGACGAGCTGGACCTCGACCCCGGTGCCCTCGAGGTCGCTCCGCATCCCCTCGGCGAGATTGATGATGGCAGCCTTCGAGGCGCCGTAGCCGACGCTGCGCGGCAGCCCGCGGTGGCCCGAGAGCGATCCGACGAGGACGATGTGGCCGTGGCCCCGCGCGACCATCCGCGGCACCACCTGCCCCAGCACGCGCAGGCAGCCGGTGAAGTTGACGTCGGCCATCTCCTCCACCCTGTCGGGGTGCCAGTCGCGCGCCGACATCGGCCAGTACGCGGCCGGCATGCAGACGAGGCCGTCGATCTCTCCGGCCTCGGCCGCGGCCCGTTCGACGGATTTGCGGTCTGCGACGTCGCAGGGCACGGCGCGGGCCCGGCCCGGCAGATCGGCGGCGAGGTCGTGCAACCGCTCCTCGCTGCGCGCCGACAGGACCAGCTCGGCGGCCGAACGGCTCATGACGCCCGCGAGCGCCCGCCCGAGCCCCTCGGAGGCACCGACGATCCAGTAGCGCCTGCCCGGCCATTCGCGCATCAATCGACCCTCCTGAACGTTGCGACGAGTTCGGCGACCTTGAGGCCGAACTTGCGGAATTGACTGCGGTTCACGATCGTCCCGGTGTCGAGAAGGTACATCCAGTCGACGACGTCAAGCACATGACCGCCCGCATCCGCCGGAAGCCGGATGCGATAGGCAAGATTGACCGCCGGGCCCCGGACCGCCCCGACGCCGTCGCCGACGACGTCGTCGGCCTCCGCCCGGATGCTGCCGCAGGGCTCGATGAAGAGGTGCCATTCGCGGTCCTGCGTGGCGCCGCTGTCGTAGCGAAAACGCTCCCGCATCACGCCGGCATCGCCGTCCCACGAGGCGTCGACCTCGGCCGTGAAGCGCGAGACGACACGGCCGAAGGGGCCGAAGATCACCCCCTCGCACAGAAAGCGCCCGGCGAGATCGCGGCGCAGGTCGAAGAGGGGATACTGATAGTCGTAGTCCTCCGGGCGCTGCGCCCGGAATCCCATGCGGTCCTTCCAGGCCCTGAAGCCCAGGAAAGCCACGATGAGCCCCACGAAGAACAGCATCCGACGTCCTCTGCGCGGTTCGTGGCGGAAGCATCGGCGCTGCCCGCTTCATGGTCGCGCGATGCGCCGCGCGTCGAACCGTCAAGACGCTCAACGCCCCTCGCGCGCTCCGAGGTTCCGAACGGCCCGGCGGCCGAGACGGCCCCGGCATGCCGGGCGGGCCCCCGACGGCCGATGCGGCGACGGCGTCGCGGCCGGCTAGTCCGGGTCCGCCGGCGGACGTGGCCGACGCCGGTAGGGGACGCCCTTGCGCCAGAGGCCGAGCGCCTGCCAGTGGATCAAGGCAAGGGTCCTCGCCGCGCCGAAGGGGCGATGGAGAAGCGCCCGGAGCGACCCGCCGACGGTAAGCGGCCGGCGCGGGCCCGACAGCGTCGCGACGAGACCGGCGCCGACGGCATCGAGTTCGATCCGGATACGGATGCGGGCGGCACTGACGGCGATGGCCAGCCGGTACTCCCCTTCGGCCGGCTGGAACGGCGACACGTGGAGCCGCTTCCGCGCGAGAAGGCGGTCCCGCGGCGTGATCGGGGCGAGGTCCGTGCGGTGGAAGACGTAGGCGCGGCGGTCCCCGAACGTGTTCGTGACCTCTGCCACCACGCAGCGCAGCCCGCCCGCCGCGTCGTGGGCCAGCCAGAACGCGACCGGGTTGAACACGCGACCGAGGAGGCGCGGCTGCGCCAGCAGGAGAAGGCGCCCCGTGGCGATGCAGGAAAGACCGCGGCGGGCGAGGAGGTCCCGCGCCCATGCGGCGCCCCGCGCGTGGCCGCCCGGGCCGCCATGATCGCGATCATGCACCGCGAGCAGGTTGACGCGGTTCCGCGAAAAGAGAAGCGGGTGCACCTGCGGCCGCTCGGGGTCGACGAGGACGTAGTCGACCCGGTGCGAGAAGGCGTGACGGACGCGACCGCATCGCACGTGCCGCACATCCGCGACGACATGCTCGACGCGGCCGCCCGCGGCGCCGTGGGACGGCGGGGCGCCGCGGCTCCGCCCGAGACGCTTCACTCGGCGGCGATCGCCGGCGCGACCGATGCTCCGACGCGGCCCGCGGTCTCGATGCCGCTCGCAAGCCCGTCCTCGTGAAAACCGTTTCGCAGCCATGCCCCGCAGAACCATGTCCGGTGGCTGCCGTTGATGGCGCGGACCGCCTGCTGCGCCGCGAAGGCCGCGCGGTCGAAGACCGGGTGTCGGAACGTCGTTTCGTCGGCGATCAGGTTCTCGCGGATCGCCCGCCGTGGGTTCAGGGTCACGAAGAGCGGGTCGGCCGCCGGGATCGGTTGCAGGTTGTTCATCCAGTAGGTCAGGCTGCGATGGCCTTCGCAGTCGGCGACGTGGTTCCACGAAGACCAGACCCTGCGGCGAACCGGCATCGTCGACGGATCGGCATGCAGCACGGCGGTATTGGCCCGGAAGCGGATGGCGCCGAGCGCCACGCGCTCGACGCCCGTCGCATCGCTGAGAAGACGCAGGCTCGCATCGGCGTGCGTGGCGAGCACCACATGGTCGAACGCCTCCCACTCGGCGCCGGACGCGCGCAGCTCCACCCGCGTGCCGTCCCGCCTCACGCCGGCCACCGGCACGCCGCACCTGACGTCGACACCGAGGCGGACGAGGCGTGCGGCGAGGCGATCCACGTAGACGCGGGCGCCGCCCCGGACGGTCAGCCAGCGATGCTGACCCCGGACCTGCAGCAGCGCGTGGTTCTCGAAGAAGCGCACCAGGGTCGATGCCGGGAAGGCGAGCATCTCTCCCGGCGGGGCCGACCAGATCGCGGCCGCGAGAGGCAGCAGGTAGCGGTCGCGGAACCACGGCCCGAGCCGCAGGGCCTCGACGAGATCCCCGATGGTCATTTCGGCGCCGTGCGCCGTCGCATGCGCGCGGGCGTTGAACCGCAGGATGTCGCGGACCATGCGCGCGAAGGCCGGCCGCACCAGGTTCCGCGGTTGCGCCAGCATGCTCGCGAGGTCCCTGAGCCCGTACTCGAACCGGCCCCCGTCGAGCGACGCGGCAAAGCTCATGTCCGACGGCGCCAGGGGAACGCCGAGATCGTCGAGGAGCCGGCCGAACAACGGGTAGGTGGCGCGGTTGAAGACGATGAAGCCCGTATCAACCGCCACGCTCCGGTGGCGGCCGGCCATCACCGTGCGCGCATGGCCGCCAAGACGCGCCTCGGCCTCGAACAGCGTGACCCGGTGCGACGGCGCAAGACAGAGCGCGGCGCCGAGGCCCGATACGCCGCCACCCACGACGGCGATCCGCAAAGGGGCGGTGCCTGCCACCTCGAACGGCATTGAGACCCCCCGGATCCCGTCTCGAAACGAACGCGCCCGTCGCCCGGCGACGCAGCGAGCGACGAAACCCGGGCCCCGGGGTGATCCACCGCCCGAGGCCCGGCGTAAAGAGACACATGACCGGCGAGAATGTCGCAGTGGCGCCCGGTGCGTTCGGGGCTGTGGCGGGATACCCTGCTGCTCCGAGAGGCATGGGGAGCGCGCTCGTGGCGGCCGTCGGTGCACCGGCAAGGGACGAAACCTGGGTGGAACACGTGTTGCGTATACGCGACGCGCGCGACGAGGGCGCGTTCGCGGAACTCTTCGACCACTTCGCGCCGCGCGTGAAGTCGTTCCTAGTGCGATCGGGCGCGACCGAACCCGTGGCCGAGGACTGCGCGCAGGAGGTGATGGCGACCCTTTGGCGCAAGGCGCACCTTTTCGATCCGTCGCGCGCCAGCGTCTCGACGTGGGTCTACACGATCGCGCGGAACCGCCGAATCGACGTCATCCGCCGCGAGCGCCGCCCCGAGCCCGAGGACCTGCCCTGGGGCCCCGAGCACGACCCGGAACCGGCGGAGGTTGTGGCGCTGCAGCAGGAGAGCGAGCGTCTGGTCCGGGCCATCGCCGACCTGCCGGAGGCGCAGCGCGACCTGATCCGCCGTGCCTACTTTGGCGATCTCTCGCATTCCGAGATCGCGGCGGAGACCGGCCTGCCGCTCGGCACGATCAAGTCCCGCATCCGTCTCGCCCTCGACCGTCTGCGGCGGGCGATGTCATGACCGCTACCGTGTCCATGCCGCCGGTTCGGCACCATGTCGACGACCGCCTGCTCCGTGCCTATGCGTGCGGGGCGCTGCCCGAGGCCTTCTCCGTCGTCGTCGCCGCCCATGTGTCGCTTTGCGACGAGTGCCGGGCGCGTCTCGGCGCCTTCGAGGCGGTGGGCGGTGCGGCGCTCGCCGGGGCGCCGGTCGAGCCGATGGCCAAGGGCAGCTTCGCCGCGACGCTCGCGCGCGCCAAGGCCGCCCGGCCCATCGTCGTGCGCCGCAAGTGCCGTCAGCTTCCCGCACCGATCGACGGATATGTCGGCGGCGACATCGGCGACATCGCCTGGCGAAGCGTCGGCGGCGGCGTCCGGCAGATGAAACTCGACACCGCAGGCGAGGGAACCGTACGCCTGCTCTACATCCCCGCCGGACAGGCGGTGCCGGATCACGGTCATCACGGGCTCGAACTGACCCTGGTGCTGACGGGCGCCTACCGCGATGCCGTCGACCGGTTCGGCCGCGGCGACGTGGAGATCGCCGACGACGACGTGGAGCACCAGCCGGTGGCCGAGGCGGGGGAGCCCTGCATCTGCATCGCGGCGACGAGCGCGCGGCTGCGGTTCCGCAGCCTGATCCCGCGCCTTCTCGGCCCCGTCCTCGGCATCTGAGGGGTTCGGGTCGAGCCGGCGGACGGCGGAACCCGAGACGCGCTGGCACGACGCTTTGGCGGGTCTTGGGCGTCCGATCCGTCCGGCGCGGATGCGGCCAAGGTGCCGTTGCCCGTCCACACCGACGTTGCGGATGCGCACCCCGGCGATCTGCCAAACCACCGGACCCGGATGCCGACGACACCGACTGCGTTGCGGTGAACTCGATCCGCGAGGTTCCGCCGCGATCATTGCGACCGCGTTGCGGCGTCGAGGCAACTGCCGAGGGGGTCGCATCGGCGCGGCCTGCGTGCTCCCCGACAGTACGGCTGCGCGCTACTCGCCCGGCTGGAGGACGCGGTCCGGAGCGACGGCGACCTCACGGGTGCCGTCCTCCGCCTCGAAGTCGAACGCGTCGAGGCGCGCGGCGCGCTTGCCGGCGCGCTCGGCCGCCGTGCCGATCCCGTCGAGATCGGCACGGGCCTGGGCGAAGTGGGTCTCGAGCTTGCCGGCACGCTCCACCACCATCTCGACATCGCGGTGGAGAAGCCGCAGGGCCTTGCGGATCGCACCCGCCTGCTCGCGCATCCGCGCGTCCTTGAGCACCGCCCGCATCGTCGTCAGCGTCGCCATGCAGGTCGTCGGCGAGACGATCCAGACGCGGCGGGCGAACCCCTCCCGCACGAGGTCGCCGTGCTGGCCGTGGAGCTCGGCATAGATCGCCTCGCTCGGCAGGAACATCAGCGCCCCGTCCGCCGTCTCACCCTCGAGCACGTAGCGCTCGGAGATGTCGCGGACGTGCTTGCGCACGGCGGTCTTGAATGCCTGCACCGCCGCCTTGCCCTCCGCCGGGGTCTTGGCGGCCCGCAGCGCCTCCCACGCCTCGAGCGGGAACTTGGCGTCGATGGCGATTGGCCCGGGCGGCTGCGGCAGGTGCACGAGGCAGTCGGCACGCTTGCCGTTCGAGAGGGTCGCCTGCAGCGTGTAGCTGTCGGGCGGCAGTGCCTTGGCGACGATGTCGTTGAGCTGGATCTCCCCGAAGGCGCCGCGGGTCTGCTTGTTCGACAGGATGTCCTGCAGGCCGAGGACGTCGCCCGACAACTTTTCGATCTTGCTCTGCGCGCGGTCGATGGTCTCGAGTCGCTGCTGCAGGTCGCCCAGCGATCGCGCCGTCCGGGTGGAGGCGACGGTCAGGCTGTCGCCCATCTGCCGCGTCACCTCGGCCAGCCGCGCCTCCATCAGCCCCAGCGTCGACGCCTGCGACCGTGCCTGCGTCTCGGCCACCTGTGTCAGGCCGCCCGACAGCTGCATCTGGCCAGCGCCCAGATCCTGCACCTTGCCCGAGAGGGCCTGCACCGCCCGCGACAGATCGGCGGCGCCGCGGGCGGCGCGCCCGGCCCGAACGACGGCGAGCAGCAGGAGGACCAGCGCCACCGCGCCGCCCACGGCCAGCAGCGTCGCACCGTCGAGCGCGACTTGACGGCCGCCGACCTCGAGAAGGACCGGCTCATTCATGGGGATGTTCTATATCCGTTCACGCGCGGCGCAACCCCTCAGCGGCGTCCGAAGAGACGTTCTATGTCGGCGAGCCCGACGGCGACGTAGGTCGGCCGCCCGTGGTTGCACTGGCCCGAGTTCGGCGTCGCCTCCATCTCGCGCAGGAGGGCGTTCATCTCGGCCGCGGTCATCCGCCGCCCGGCGCGCACCGAGCCGTGGCAGGCGATCCGCGACAAGACGGCGTCTATTCGCGCCTCGAGCGTCGCGTCGCCGAGCGTGTCGAGGACGTCGCGCAGGAGTTGACCCGCGTCGATGGCCCCGAGCGGCGCCGGCGTCGCGCGAACGGCGATCGCCCCGGGCCCGAAGGGCTCGATCAGCAGGCCGAGCCGCGCCAGCGCCTCCGCCTGTTCGAGCGCCGTATCGGCGGCATCGGCGGCCAGTTCCACGATCTCGGGCAAGAGCAGGGCCTGCGCCGGCACCGGTCCTTCCCGGAGGAACCCCTTGAGCCGCTCGTAGACGAGACGCTCGTGCGCCGCGTGCGCGTCGACGAGGATCATCCCCTCCCGCGTCTGCGCGACCACGTAGGTTCCATGCAACTGCGCCCGCGCAGCGCCGAGCGGGCACTCCTCGTCCGCGGCCTCGGGCGCCGGGGGCTCGATGCGGGCCGAGGGCGCTTCGGCGAAACCGAGCGGCGGCGCATTCGGACGCGGTGCCGGACGATCCATCCGGTAGACCCGCGGCGCGTGGAAGGCGTTGCGCGCGGCGGCCGCGACGGTGCCCGACGTTCGCCGCGCCGCCGTGCCGAGCGCCTGCCGGATCGTCGAGACCACCAGCCCGCGGGCGGCGGCCGGGTCGCGAAAGCGCACCTCGGTCTTGGCCGGATGCACGTTCACGTCGACGAGATCGGGCGGGCAGTCGACCAGGAGCACCGCCGCCGGATGCCGATTGCGCGCGAGGAGGTCGGCATAGGCGCCCCGCAGCGCCCCAGACAGCAGCTTGTCGCGGACCGGACGCCCGTTGACGCAGAAATGCTGGGCCACCGCCGCCCCGCGCGAGTATGTCGGCAGCGCCGCATAGCCCGCAAGGCGCAGACCGGACGCCGCGCCGTCGAGACAGGCCGCATTCTCGAGGAAGTCGCGGCCGAGTATCGCGGCGATACGGTCCTCCGGCGTTCCGGGGTCCGCCCGGAACAGCGTACGCTCGCCCTCCGCAAGCGTGAAGGCGACGGCGGGTGCGGCGAGGGCGAGACGGCGTATCACCTCGGCGATGGCCTGCGTCTCGGCCCGGTCCGAACGCAGGAACTTCAGCCGTGCCGGCGTTGCGTGGAACAGATCGCGCAGCTCGACGACGGTGCCCGACGATAGGGCGGCGGGTCGAACCGGTTCGGCCCTGCCCACGGTCACCCGGATCTCGGCCGCCTCGCCGCCGGCGCACCGCGACCTGAGAGCCAGCCGCGCGACCGCGGCCATGGACGGCAGCGCCTCGCCGCGGAAGCCGAAGGTGTGGATGGCGAGGAGGTCGCTTCCATCGATCTTCGAGGTTGCGTGACGGGAAAGCGCCAGCGGCAGATCCTCCGGGGTCATGCCGCAGCCGTCGTCGGTGACCCGGATCAACGATTTGCCGCCGTCGCGGATCGCGACGTCGATGCGGGAAGCGCCGGCGTCGAGGGCGTTCTCGACGAGCTCCTTGACGGCGGAGGCGGGGCGCTCGACCACCTCGCCGGCAGCGATGCGATTGACGGCTGCCTCGTCAAGCTGCCGTATGTCGGACCGCACGATCTTGGGGTCATGTCGTCCCATTCCCCAATCAGTAGCACAGGCATGGCGACCCCGCCAGAGACATGTCATCCCCCGGCAGACGGCATGTACGCGGCCTAGCGCACCGTTCCGGAAGACACGCGTGGGTCAGTGCGTCCGCCGCAGCAGCGGAAACGTCGCGAAGACGATCTGACCGAGGATGCCGATGCGGCCCGCGCCGCCGACGAATGCCGCGGGGACCTCCGCAACGGGGGTCCCGAGCACGACCAGCATCACCGCCTCGGCCACCCACAGCACGAGGAGGGCGACGCCCCCCATCTGGACCCGCGCGGAGGCTTCGGACGGGACGCGAATTCGGCGCAGCACCCGGCCGCAGAGAATCCAGGAAAGTGCGAGCATCACCGGCAGTTCGAGGAGGACGCTTGCGACCTCACCCAATCGCGGCACCAGGAGGAGGACGCGAAGAACCCCGAGGGCGAAGCCCGCGGCGAACACGGCGCCGGCGTAAAGGAGGCCCGCACGAACCGCGGACGAGGTCACGACGCGCAGACCGCCCTGGACGAGTTCCGTCGGGGGGCCGGCGAGGCCGGGCGGCGGCGGTACATCGCGCCCCGGCCCGGCCCCGGTCGGCTTACTCGAGGATCTTCGACACGACGCCGGCGCCGACGGTGCGGCCGCCCTCGCGGATGGCGAAGCGCAGCTTCTCCTCCATGG
>CAYMRW010000069.1:0-9606 GCA_964392825.1 uncultured Rhodobacterales bacterium | reverse complement strand
GGGTTGCAGCGCGGCGACACAAGCGGGCGGAATGCTCCGTGGGACTGGGCCACAGAGGTGCGTACGTGTTGTCTCGGCTGCGGGGTGACGGGGGCGTCGGCAAGCGAGGCAGGATGACGCGCAGGCTCTTTGGCACCGATGGCGTTCGCGGCACGGCGAACACGCACCCGATGACGGCGGAGATGGCGCTGCGGCTGGGGCAGGCCGCCGGGCGTTACTTCCGCAACGGCGGCCAGCGCCGGCACTCGGCGGTGATCGGCAAGGACACGCGGCTCTCGGGCTACATGATCGAGAACGCGTTGACCGCGGGGCTGTTGAGCTCGGGGATGCACGTGCTGCTGCTCGGCCCGGCGCCGACGCCGGCCATCGGTCTTCTGACGCGGTCGATGCGGGCCGATCTCGGGATCATGATCTCGGCCTCGCACAACCCGCACGAGGACAACGGCATCAAGTTCTTCGGGCCGGACGGCTTCAAGCTGAGCGACGAGGCCGAGGACGCCATCGAGGGCCTGCTGCAGGCCAGCGTCGAGCCGGTGCCGCCGCGCGAGATCGGCCGCGCCAAGCGCATCGAGGGCGACCGGGCGCGCTATGTCGAGTACGTCAAGACGACGTTTCCGCAGCGCAGCCGCCTCGATGGCCTGCGCGTGGTCGTCGACTGCGCCAACGGCGCGTCCTACCGGGTGGCGCCGGAGGTGCTGTGGGAGCTCGGCGCCGAGGTGGTGCCGGTGGGCGTGGATCCCACAGGGTTCAACATCAACGAGGGCTGCGGGTCGACCAACACGGGCCTGGCGGCCGCGAAGGTGCGCGAGACGCGGGCCGACGTGGCGCTCTGCCTCGACGGCGACGCCGACCGGGTGATCATCCTTGACGAGACCGGAGCTGCGGCCGACGGCGATCAGGTGATGGCGATGATCGCGGCGCGCTGGAAGGCCGAGGGGCGGCTTGCGGGCGACACGCTGGTGGCGACGGTGATGTCCAACCTCGGGCTCGAGCGGTTCCTGGCCGGGCGCGGCGTGGCGTTGCACCGGACGCGCGTCGGCGACCGCTACGTCGTCGAGGCGATGCGCGCGGGCGGCTTCAATCTCGGCGGCGAGCAGTCGGGGCACGTGGTGATGACCGACTACGCGACCACGGGCGACGGCCTGATGGCGGGGCTGCAGTTCCTGGCCGAGATGGTGGCGACCAAGCGGCGGGCGAGCGAGATCGCGCGCCAGTTCGCGCCGGTGCCGCAGATCCTCCGGAACGTGCGGCATGCGATCGACGCCGAGCCGCTCGAGACCGACGCCGTTCGCGCCGCGGTCGCGGCGGCCGAGGGCCGGCTGAACGGGAACGGCCGCCTTCTCATCCGCAAGTCGGGGACGGAGCCGATGATCCGGGTGATGGCCGAGGGCGAGGACGAGGCGCTGCTCGCGACGCTGGTCGACGGCATCGTCGAGGAGGTCCGTGCCGCGGCCGGGTAGCGGCAATCCGTCTTTTTGGTGAACCGCCTGGGGCGTCGGCCGTTCAGTCGGCAAAAGGAGGACTGCATCCATGGACTTTGCCTACATCGTCCCGATCCTGGCCCTGGTCACGCTCCTCGCCGTCATCGTGTTCGCCATGATGAGCAAGAAGCGCACCGAGGAGCGTCTGCACGATTCGAACGCCCCGAAGTCGACGCTTGCGCCCGACGCGTCGAGTCACCGGGAGGACCCGCCCGATACCTGAGCCGGCACGCCGCGGCGGGCCCTCGCGGATGCCCGCGGCGACGGCGGCCCGTTAACCGGCCGGGCAGGGAGTCGTTGCCCGACGCGCGCCTCTCGCGCAAATCCCGCGCATGGACGAGGGGACGGGAAAGAGGGCCATCGCCGCGCGGCTCGATGCCGAGTTCGGCCGCCACGCCATCGGCCGCGCGGCCGTCGCCGTGATCGCGCGGCTGGCGGCCTTCACGGCGCTCGTCGTCATCGGCAGCCGCTACTTCGCCGGCTGAGACGTTCACACCTCTGACCGAAACGTTAGCGGGGCTGTCGCGCCCCTAAGCCTTCGTTACCGCCGCAGCCGTCTTCTGCCCGTGGACATGAGAACACGGGTTCCGAATGGGCTTGGTCAGAGTTGGTGTGCTGGCGGCGATTGCCGTGCTCGCCGCGGTCGCTTCGGCGCAGGCGGATTGGGTCGTCAATCGGCTGTCGCCGCCGGTCAGCTATTCGGTCGACGGGCCGTGGCAGCCGGCAAGGCTCGGGATGGTCATGCCCGGGAGCGCCTGGATCTACACAGGTCGGCGCGGCCGCGTGCTTCTGCGCAACGAACGTAACCTCATCCAGATCAAGTCCGATACGGTCGCGCGGATTGACGACAGGGCCGGGGCGGGCGCCGACGAGACGAGCGTCCTGCTCAAGGTCGGACGTATCCTCCTCGACGTGGCCGAGGACGATCCGGGCGACGTTTCGGTCGCCACCCCGTTTCTCGTGGCGACGGTCAAGGGAACCGAGTTCGACGTGGGCGCGAACGTCGACGCCTCCGATCTGAGGGTCGTGCACGGCATCGTCACGGTCACCGACCTCGTCCGCGGATTGCAGGTCGATCTGCGCGACGGGCAGCGGGCGACGGTGCCAGCCGACGGGCCGGCCCTCGTGCTGGCGGGGCCAGGTCCGTTCGCGCCGATACTGCGCGTCACGCCGCAGGCGCCCCTCGTCGAGCCTCCGGTCAAGCCGGAGCGGCCGCCGCCCCGGGAGCCGATCGGCCAGCGCCGGTCGGACGACGGCGAGGGCCGTCTCGTTCGCGACGAGATCGTCCGCCGTCTGCTCGAGGAACGCCCAGGCACGGTCCCGTCCGAGGTCCTGCCCGCGCCGCCGCCGGTCCCGCAGCCGCGGCCCGAACCTCCCCCGCCGGCGCCAAGCCCCGATCCCGGGCCGCCCCCCGAGCCGTCGCCGCCGCCGGACCCGGAGCCCGAGCCGCAACCCCAGCCGGTTCCCGACCCGGGCGATGGTGGCCCGGTGTTCGAGAACTGAGCGGGCCCAGGGCCATGCTGCGTCGCCTGCCGCGGATCCGCATCCATCTCGTGGTGCTGGCGGCGCTCTTCACCGCGCTCGCGGCCGTGGACGTCGCGACGGTGTTCAGGCCCGCGCACAACGCCCTCGTCGATGCCCGCATGCGCGGTTTCCCGATCGAGGCCTCGGGCGACATCGTCTACGTCGCCATCGACTCGCGCAGTCTCGACGCGCTCGGCGTCTGGCCTTGGCCGCGACAGGTGCACGCCCGGATCATCGACAGCGTCTTCGCCGCCGGCGCCGCGGAACTGTTCCTCGACGTCGACCTGAGCGCCCGCTCGACCGAGGCAGCCGACGCCGCCCTGGCCAACGCGATCGCCGACGCCACCGGCACGGTGATCCTGCCTATGTTCCTCGCGCGGCAGCAATTCGGCACCGAGGCCGTCGCGTCGAACCTGCCGCTGCCCGAGTTCCGCGACGGTGCGTGGCTCGCCGCAATCAACCTGTCCGCCGATCCCGACGGCCGGGTCCGCAACTACCCCTACGGCCTTACGGTCGACGGCGAGTGGATACCGTCGGCCGCCGCGCTCATGAGCGGCGTCTTCGGCACGCCCGGGTCGACGTTCGCGATCAACTACGCGATCCGGCCCGACACGGCTCCGACCACCTCGGTCATCGACATCGTGCGCGGCGCGTCCGGGCTCGATCTCCGTGGCAAGTCGGTGATCGTCGGCGCCGAGGCGGTCGAGCTCCGCGATGCGGTGTCGGTGCCCGTGTACGGCATCCTATCCGGCGCGCAGATCCGGCTTCTCGCGAGCGAAACCCTAGTTCAGAACGTAGCGCTGCGGCGGATCAACCGCTGGCCCGCGATCGTCGTCGTCGGCCTCGGCGCGGTTCTTCTCGGGTGGCAGTCGCGCGGCAGCGTGCCGCGCATGCTCTTCTGTCTCATCGGGCTGGCGATCATGGTCGAGGTCGTGGCCCTTTGGCTGCACGTCCAACACGCCATCGTGCTCTCGACGCCGGTTCTCCTGGCCATGCTCTTCGTGTCGAAGATCGTCTTCGCCGGCCGCGAGCTGGGACTCCGCAGCTGGCTCGCCCACCGGCATCTGATCGCCCAGGGAAACGTGGAGCGGATCCTCGATCAGGTCATCGACGACAGCAGCGATGCCATCCTGATCGCCGCGGACGACATGCGGCCCCTGCGGATCAGCAACAGCGCCCGCGCGCTCTTCGAGATGCCGCCGGGCGACGACCTCGGAACCCTCGACGAGATCGTTCCGGCCGACGTCGTCGCGGCGTGTCGCGACGCGATCGCGTCGGTGGACGACCACAGCGCTGCAGCAACGGTCGCACGCGAGTTGAGCTTCGCCCGCGACGGAGAGATCCGCTGCATCGAATACAGCGTCACGCCGTCGCGCCTCCGGGGCATCGAGAGGGGCCCCGAGCGGACCGCGTCGCAGGTCGTCGTCAGCATCGTCGCCCGGGACGTGACACTCGACCGCGCCCAGCGCATGGCGCTCGACAGGCTCGCCCGCTTCGACGCCCTGACCGGGGCACTCAACCGGAGCGAACTCCTCGAGCGGCTCGCGGCGCATCTCGCCGACGGCGGCCGGGGCGCGGCCGTGCTGGCGTTCGACGTGCGGCGCCTGCGCACGATCAACGAGACGCTCGGGCGCAGCATGGCGGATGCGCTGCTCGTGGCGATGGTTCGCCGTGTCGATGCCACGCAGCTTCCGGTCTCGCCGGTGGGGCGGCTCGGGGGCGACCGGTTCGCCGTCTTCACGCTGGGCGCGGCCTCGGCGACCGACGCCGAATGCGTGGCCGACGCCCTCGCCCACGCCGCGCGCGCGCCGTTCCATCTCGGCGAGCACACGGTGCGCAGCGGAATCCGCGTCGGCATCGCGCCGGGTCGCGACACGATCGATGCGGAGATGATGCTACTCGAGGCCGAGCACGCGCTGGACGAATGCCGCTTTCGCAGCGGCGCCGATCGCTGCGTGTTCAACCGGGCGACCTTCGAGCGCCAGGCGCGGGCGCGGCGCATCGAGCGGGCGCAATGGACGTCGATCGCCGGACACGAGGTCTTCGTCTTCCTGCAGCCGCAGGTGAGGATGTCGGATGGCGGCCTGATCGGCGCCGAGGCGTTGAGCCGGTGGACGCATCCCGCGATGGGCGCGATTTCCCCCGGCGAGTTCATCCCGATCGCCGAGAGCAGCGGCTTCATCGACCTCCTCGGGCAGTGGGTCCTGCGCGAGGCATGCCGGTGCGCCGCGACATGGGCGCAGGAGCTTTCGATCGCCGTGAACGTCTCGCCGCTGCAGTTCCGCCGGACCGATCTCGCGGGCGAGGTGGCGCAGGCGCTCGATGCCACGGGCCTCGAGCCGTCGCGGCTGTGTCTGGAGATCACCGAATCCGTCTTTGTCGATTCCGGCCCCGAGGTTCTGCTGACGCTCTGGCGGCTGCGCGAGATGGGGGTGCTTCTCGCGCTCGACGACTTCGGTTCGGGCTTCTCGTCGCTCGGCTATCTCGCGCGCCTGCCGATCAACAAGCTGAAGCTTGACCAGGTCTTCGCGCGGGGCCTCGCCAACGCGCCATACCACGAGGCGGTGATCCGGTCCGTCGTGCCGCTGTGCCGCGAGCTCGGCGTCACGCTGCTCGTCGAGGGCGTCGAGGGCGCCGCGGAGGCGCGGCGGCTGCGCGAGCTCGGAAGCGTCGAGGCCCAGGGGTACCACTACGGCCGGCCGATGCCGGAGGCCGACTTCCTGGACCTCGTCGGTCGCGTTCCGGCCGCTGCCGGCGCCGGCGTCTAGGCCGCGGGGGGCTCAGAAAGCCCTCGCGGCCGCCGATCGGCCATCGTAGACGTCCGGACCGTGGCGAATGTCGGGCACAGAGCGGGGCAGGGTGCCCGGGCGCCGGTCGCGGGGCGTGTCCTGCGGGAGCCGCTCGTCCATTTCCTGGGCATCGCCGCGGTGATCTTCGCGGCGCATGCGCTTATCGACGACGCCGTCCCGGCGCCCGCGGATGACGTGATCACGGTCGCGGAAAGCGACATCGACCGCCTGACGGAGCAGTTCGCGGCGGTCTGGAGCCGCCCGCCCACATCGGACGAAATGGCCGGGCTGATCGACGAGCATGTCCGCGAGGAGATCTACTACCGCGAGGCGCTGGCGCTCGGGCTCGACCGCAACGACGCGGTGATCCGCCGCCGTCTGCGGCAGAAGATGGAGTTCCTGGGCGACACCGGCGCCGCCGCGATGGCGCCGGACGCGGCGACGCTGCGCGCGCATTTCGACGAGAACCTCGCGCGGTTCACGCCGCCTGCGCGACTGACTTTCGCCCAGATCTTCGTGGGCGAGGGCGACGCGCGGGCCGCGCTCGCCGCGTTGCGTGACGGTGCCGATCCGTCGTCGGCCGGACAGCCGACCTTGCTGCCGGCGGGTCTCGACGAAGTGCCGCGTCCGGTCGTCGACGGCACCTTCGGAGAGGGGTTCTTCGAGCAGGTTGCGGCGCTGCCGATGGGGGTCTGGGCCGGGCCGGTGAGGTCCTCCTACGGCGAGCACCTCGTCCGGGTCGAGACCGCCGGGCCCGCGGCGCCGCCGGCCTTCGAGGACGTTCGGGCCCGCGTCGAGGACGACTGGCGCCGGGAGGCGGCGGCGGCGTTGCAATCGGCGCAGTACGAGGCCCTCCGCGCGCGGTACCGCGTCGTCCTCCCGGGCGGACCGGAGGCCGGAGGGGCGCCGTGATCCGCGCCGCCCTCCTCGGCCTCCTCCTGCTCGCCGGCGCGCCTGCGTGGTCCCACGCCCTGCAACCCGGCTTTCTGGACCTGCAGGCGCTCGGCGGCGACAGCTGGGGGGTGTACTGGAAGGTGCCGTCGGTCGGTGCCGGGCGGCTGCCGCTCGAGGCGGTGCTTCCCGAAGCCTGCGACGTCCGCCGCGTCGACGGGCTCGAGTTCGACGGCACCGCCTACACGACCCGGTGGGTGACGACCTGCCCGGGCGGGCTGCAGGGCGGCCGCATCCTGATCGAGGGGCTCGAACGGACGCAGACCGACGTCCTCGTTCGCTACGAACTCGCCGCGAGCGAGGGACGGAGCCAGCGGCTGACCCCGGCGTCCCCGGACTTCACGATCCCGGCGCCGGAGGGGTCGCTCGGCATCCTGGCGACCTACGTGACGCTCGGGATCGACCACATCCTGCGCGGCGTCGACCACCTGATGTTCGTCTTCGCCCTGATGCTCTTGATTCCGGGCTGGCGGCAGCTCGTCGAGGCGGTGACCGCGTTCACGGTGGCGCATTCGCTCAGCCTCGGCGCCGCGGCACTGGGCTGGATCGCCGTTCCGGCGGCGCCGGTCGAGGCGGTCGTCGCGCTGTCGATCATGTTCCTCGCCGCCGAGCTCTGTCGTCCCGCGCGCGACCTGCCCGATCTGGCGTCGCGCGCGCCGTGGGTCGTGGCGTTCGCGTTCGGCCTCCTGCACGGCCTCGGCTTCGCGCGGGCCCTCCTCGAGATCGGGCTGCCGGAGGGGGAGGTTCCGCTGGCGCTCTTCGCCTTCAACCTGGGCGTCGAGATCGGCCAGCTTCTGTTCATCGCGCTGGTCCTCGTTCTCGCCGCGCTCCTCGCACGCCTCTACCCGCAGACGGTGGCGTCGGTCGCCCGGCCGGGGCGGCGGGGCTCGCGGGTCGCCGGCTATGCGATGGGCAGCACGGCCGCTGTGTGGTTCGCCGGCCGGCTCGCGGCGTTCTGAGCCCCGGGCCGCGCACCGTCAGTCGAGGCAGTCGGCAATGTCCCCGGCCATCCCGCGGACCAGGGCCGGATAAAGGCCGGGACCGGCGGCGAGCGAGGCGCCGAGCGGATCGACGACGGCGAGACGCGCTCCGGTCTCTTCGGCGATGGTGGCGGCGATGCCGCGGCCCGACTCGGTCTCGTCGATGAGGCAGCCGATGCCCTCGCGTTCGACGAGATCGCGCAGTTCCGCGATCCGGGCAGCGCCGGGCTCCACCGCATCGGTCGTCACGATGGCACCGGCGGCGGCAAGGCCGAACGCCTGCTCGAAGTACTGGTAGGCATCGTGGATCGCGAGGAAGGGGACGTCGCGGACCGGAGCGAGCACGGCCGCGGCGTCGGCGGTCGCGGCCTCGATCTCGGCGACGCCGGCTTCGGCGTTGCGACGGTAGGCCTCGGCGTTCTCCGGGTCGATCTCGGCAAGCGCCGCGGCGATGGCGCCGAGCCAGAGGCGCGCGTTCGCGGGCGCGAGCCAGGTGTGCGGGTCGATGCCGTCCGCCGCGTGGCCGTGGGCGTGCGCGTGGCCGTGCGCGTGGTCGTGCTCCTCGCCGTCGTGCTCGTGCGTCCCGGCAAAGATCGCCGTCTCGCGGGCGGGCAGATGCTGCGTTCCCGGCACCTCCTCGAGCGGCAGGGACCGTGCCTCTGAAAGGGTCCCGACCGCCTCCCCGAACCATGGCGCGAGCGATGGCCCGGTCCACACCACGAGGTCGGCGGACACGAGCGCCGCCGCCTCGGACGGGCGCATCGCGTGGCCGTGCGGAGAGGTGCCGGGCCGCACCGCCAGCACCGGTTCGCCGAGATCGGCCATCACCCGGGCGACGAGCGAGTGGACGGGCGGGATGTCGGCGGCGACCCGCGGCACGTCGGCCAAGGCGGGGGCCGCCAAGGAGGCGACGACGAGCGGCAGGGCGAGTCGATGCGCGAACCATGTCATGGGCGCCGACTGGCATGAACGTTATAACATATCAAGAGTGCGCTTGAACGATACCCTATCCCGGGCTGACGATGTGGCCATTGCCGAGGTTGGCGGAACCGGACGTTCTGCCGAACCGGTCGCGGTTTGGGGCGGAACGGTTCCGGCCGCTTCTCGCTTCCACGGCTCGTGAACGCGCTGCACCGGCGCGGGCGAGATCTTCCTCGGCGGCATCGACGATCGCCAGATTCCGCTCGACGGGCTGCGCCGGCCGCAGTCGCTTGCGCGCCACGATCCCGCAGGACTTCCGCCGCGCCGCCTCCCTGGCGAGCGAGGTCGAGATCCGCGGCGTTCGCCGCGATCGGCACCCGGCGGCAAGTCGCATGCCCTCTCGACGGGATCGCGACGCACGTTGGAGCGCAAGCCGGCGGACGCTCGCCCGCGCGGCATGTTGCCGGCGCTGTCGCTTGCGCGCGGCATAGACGAGCTTTGCCTAGCGACGCGCGCCATGAGGCGGCGTTTCTCGCCAGGCTCGCCGACCGAAGGGGCCAGGGTGCCGTGTTCATGGGAAGCGATGGCCCGAGGCACCGGATGCTCGTCCGACCGTCTGGTTTGCCCTGACGGCGGACTTGTCATCGTCGACGAAACTGGCCCAGCGCCCCGCGAAGGTGCGCGAGGTGCTGACGTCCATGTGGAAGGGCGATGAGCGACGGGATACGCACCCCGCCGCCGCCGGGACGACCCTCGACCTCGCCCGGGCCGTGGCACGAGAGGCGCGTCCCGCGGAGGCCGGCACCGCGCGCTTTACCGGTCGGGACGGCGGCAGGTCTGCCGGCCCATGGCAGCCGGCCCCGGCGTCTCGCGACACGGTCGACGCCTCGATCCGGGCGACACGGCGGCGACACCGAGCCTGAGATCGCGCTCGTCGCGGAAATCCGGCGCCGGCTCCGG
>CAYMRW010000068.1:0-9693 GCA_964392825.1 uncultured Rhodobacterales bacterium | reverse complement strand
TCGATCCCGTCGCCGAGGATGAAGGCCGCGGCCTCGGACCGGGCGAACTTCTCGGCGATCCGCTCCGCCAGCCATCCCTCGATGTCGAAGGCCGAGTCGTCCAGAAGCCGCTGGGAAGCCTTCGGCAGCGCGCTCAATTCGTGCAGCGGGATCGAGATGCGTTCGACGGCGGGCGTGTCGGTCTCTGGCAGCGATCCTGTTTCCGTCGCCCAGCCCGACCCCATGTCGGCGAAATCGACGAGGACATCGTAGGCGATGGAATCGACCGTAACCACGTTCGCGATGCGCCGGATGGACGCCGAACTGCGCAGCACCGAACGAATGTTCTCCGACGTTTGCGGATCGACGAGATAGCCGCCTTCCGAAGCGATCGCGGTCGACAGGGCCTTGCTCTCCAGCGGCAGCCCGCGCAGTCCGTCATCGTCGCCCGAGCGGACATACGCCTCGAAGGCCTTTTGATGTGGCGTCTCCTGCTCGGCGGCCGTGGAAAGAACGGGGCGGCGGGTCACGATCGATCTGCGGTCCAGCATGTTCAGTCGCTCTTCCTGTGTCCTGAGTTTCTCGGTGATGTCGCCCACCAGGCGGGCAAGGGCTTGCTTGACCTCGACGGCCGAAGTTGCCGGCGAAGGCACATCCGCCCCCGCCCGAGACTTGGTCCCGGGTTTGTTCATTGTCTGGTCCTGTCCTGAAGGTTGTTTGTTGCCGGTTCAGACGCCGCTGATCGTCAGGCGCGCATCCTCGATCGCTTCGACCAAGTCCTGCAGGGTGTCGCTATCTTGCCGTTTCGCATCCACCCTTGCGTCTGCGAGCATTGGGAACGTGACGAGCGACACCTCCCAGAGTTCGAGTTCGGAAAGGCACCGCCGACCATTGCCGTCGCGTGCCGACCTTCGGGTGCGGTACCCGATCGACAGGCCGTCGATGGCGCCTGCCTCGACCAGGACCGCCGCTTCACGGGCGCGAACGACCTCGGCAAGCAGCCGGCCACGGACATAGAGGCCATGATCGTCCTCGATCACCTGGTCCCAGACGCCGATCGGCTCGCGCGGATCGTGCTGCCATAGCATTTTCACCGTCCGTCCGGATTGCGCCAGTTCGGAAAGGCACCGGGAATAGGCGCCGCGGGAGACGACGTCCCCACCTTGATCCGGCCGTTCGAAGAGTGAGGCATAGCCCTCGATGTGCGTTCCGTTGATGACCGAAATCTCTTGGTCGCTCTCGCAAAACTTCCGCTCCAGGGCGGGCGCGCTGATCATTCGTCATCATCCCTCTGGCTGTGGTCGTCTTCGTCGGGCACCCGCGGGAGCCCGAGGAGTGCTCGTTTCTCCTCACGGGTCAGGAAATCGGCGTCGGACACACGCTTCCATTGCGCATCGCGTTCGCTCGACAGTGCCGGAACCTGATCGAGATCGGGGCGCAGCTCGACCGCATCCCCCGCGTGCTGGCTCAGCCAATGGGAAACGCTCGCCGTCACGCGCTGTGCCAGCGGCAGGACGGTCAACCGGTAGAATGCCCGGTTCGCCTCCTGATAATTCGCGTAGGTCGCATCGCCCGGGATCCCGATGAGCATCGGCGGTACGCCGAAGGCGAGCGCGATCTCACGCGCCGCCGACTCCTTCGTCTTCTGAAACTCCATGTCCGACGGAGAGAAACCCATGGGACGCCAATCGAGCCCGCCTTCGAGCAACATCGGCCGCCCCGCATTCACGGCACCCTGATGCTGCGTCTGCAGTTCCTCGATAAGCCTGTCATACTGCTCGTGGGACAGTGTCCCTTGTCCGTCGGAGCCCGAATAGACGATTGCCCCAGACGGCCGTGCGGCGTTCTCCAGAAGCGCCTTCGACCACCGCGACGCCGAATTGTGCACCTCGATGGCAAGGGCGGCGGCCTGAAACGCCGACAAGCCGTAATGGTCGTTCTGCGGATGGAAGCTGCGTATATGGCAGATCGGCGAGGGACCGTCCTCGACGTCGAACCGGTGCTTTCTCGATCCCACGTGATACTCGTACGCCGCGGGCCAGCCGTCAGGGCCCGGCACGATGCTCATCCTGTCCGACCGCAAGATGTGCAGTTCGGCGGGAAACGCCGCATTGACGCTGACCGCTTCGAGATAGGAGTCGCCCGTGAGCAAGAGCTGACCGTAGAGCGCCTCGAAAAGCTCGGCCCGCCCCTGCTCGGCGTTCGGTCGGCGGATGAGGTTCAGCAGCGGGTGTTCCTCGTACCGGCGTTCGCCGTCCTGCAGGATCACCGGCAAGGCCGCCGCGGCCTCGGCGATAAGCTTCACCGAGCGGTAGCCGACGGGATTCGCGATGAACCCAGCTCGCGTCAGCGAGGCGCTGTCGCGCGGCGACCACGTCACGCGCCCGAGGTTCTGGAATGCGATGATCGACCCAGCCGCCGACTTCTTCGTCTCGACCGGCGCGCTGGCCCTCCGGCGCAGGCGTTCAAACATAGGCGCTCGCTCCGCTTTCCGCAGACTGGGATGAGGATGGAGCGCCGCCCGGTTTCCGGACGGCGCGGTCGCGCTTTGGCTTCAGAGCATGCGAACGCGGGGTCGCCGGTAATGCACCGCCGGTTCGATCATCAGGTCGTGGACCGCCCAGACCAGCGCGTCCACACGGTCGGGGCTGCCCCTGCCTTCGTAGCCCGTCGCCGTCATGCGGCACATCTGGTCTTCGAGGTCGCCCAAGCCCTTGGCGTGTCGGACGCGCCCCTGCTCGTAGAGCGCGGCGACGGGCTCCGCGCGCGCGGCCTTCCCGCGCGAGGCGCGGACGCCGCGATAGGGGATCATCGGATCGATCTGCCGGACGACGGACTCCACCAGTTCGCCGCCCTGGTTCACCTCGGCCACGAGCCGGTCGGCGCCGTGGCGGTAGAATGCGTCGACCGCCGCCTGCGCCCACGCCGTGGGCGACGATGCCTTGACGCTCGCATCCTCAAGGATGACGGCGCGCCAGTCCTGGGGCGCCCCCTCGGTCACGGCGCCCGCGACCACGATGCCGCATTCGTCGGAATGCGCGTGGCCGGTCACCGGCGGGTCGACCGCGACGACGACGCGGGACAGATCCCCCGGTTCGTCGACCCTTAGACCTTCGAGCATCGTCGTCGTCCAGAGCGCGCCCTCGGCGTCGTCAAGAAGCACGCCGTCAAGCTCCTGCCGCCCCAGTCGCGTGCCGGCATAGCGGGCCTTCACTTCCCGAAGAAAGCTCTCCGCGAGGTTCGCCCGATTCGCGTCCGTCGTCGCATGCGTCAGCACCGTCGACGGGTTTTCGAGGATCTGCTTCAACACGGGCGTGTTCCGCGGCGTCGTGGTCACGCATTGCCGCGGCGTCGTGCCCAGGCGCATTCCGAATTGCAGCATTGTCCACGTCTCCTCGGCCCTTTTCCATTTGGCGAGTTCGTCCGCCCAGGCCGCATCGAACTGCGGGCCACGCAGGCTCTCCGGGTCGTGCGCCGAGAAGACTTGGGCGGTTGCGCCGTTCGGCCACAGGAGCCGCTTGCGGCTCGCCTCCCAGATCGGACGCCGGTCGGGCGGCGAGCAGGCGAGGATGCCGCTGTCCCCGAAGATCATGACTTCGCGGGCCTGGTCGATCGTCTCCGCGACCAGCGCCACGCGGCGGGCGCGGCCGATGTCCATGGGCCGCGATCCCTCGACCATCGCCCTCACCCACTCGGCGCCGGCACGAGTCTTGCCCGCCCCCCGTCCGCCCATGATGACCCAGGTGAACCAGTCGCCCTCGGGCGGCAACTGATGCGGCAGCGCCCAGAACTCAAAGAGATAGGGCAGCGACATCAGGGCGTTCTCGTCGAGGCCGTTGAGGAACTCCTCCTGCGCCTCAATCCCCTCGGAGGCGAGCAAGGCGGCTCCCGATCTCAGCTCGAGCCCTGTCGAAGTCGAGGGCGACGGCGTGAACGACGCCGGAATCCCGTCGAAACTGTTCCTCAACGCGCTTCCTTTCATCAAAGAACGTCTGCATGGCCTTTCGCAGATCCGTCGCCGTCTGCTGCGCGTCGGTCTTGCCGACGACGTCGCCGCGCTCGACGCGGCGGACGAGGTCGTCGAGCGCCGCGATCGCCCGGGCATAGTGGGCTTCGGTCTGTTTCAGGATGTCCGATGCAGACCCCGGTGTGTCCGTCTCGGGGTTTGGCTGCATTATGACTGACCCGCTGGGCTGAGGGCGGGCACGAAGAAGCGGCCTCGGGTTCGCACCCGGGCCGCTGTGCCCAATTCCGCTATCTTGCCTTGGGTATACTTTTGGGCGTTCGGTGAGTCAAATGTAATCGCTATAGTTGCGTCGGCCTACTGACCTGCGTTCTCCGCCTCGATCTCGCGCCACTGCGCGACGTTGGCGTTGTGCTCTTCCAGCGTCCTCGCGAACGCGTGCCCGCCCGAGCCGTCGGCAACGAAGTAGAGCAGGTCGGTCTCGGCGGGGCGCAGCGCCGCCTCGATGCTGGCAAGGCCCGGATTGGCGATCGGCGTCGGCGGCAATCCTTCGATGACGTAGGTGTTGTAGGGCGTCGGGGCGTCGAGCTCGCTACGCCGCAGGCCACGGCCGAGCACGCCCTGGCCGCGCGTGATGCCGTAGATCACCGTCGGGTCGGTCTGCAGGCGCATCCCCTGCCGCAGGCGGTTCACGAAGACCGAGGCGACCTGATCCCGCTCCTCGGGGACCCCCGTCTCCTTCTCGACGATCGACGCCAGCACGAGCGCCTCCTCGGGCGTGTCGACGGGCAGCCCCTCTTCGCGTTCCTCCCACGCAGCGGCAAGCCGTGCCGCCTGCAGATCGCGCATCCGCGTCAGGAGCGCCTCGCGCCCGTCGCCGGGGCTCACCTCGTAACTTTCCGGGGCGAGCGATCCCTCGGGCGGTACCTCGCCCACCTCGCCCGACAGGAACTCGGCATCGTTGAGTGCGTCGACGACCTGCCAGCTCGTCACCCCCTCGGCGGCCGTCACCCGATACCGGGTGTCCGATTGCTGCCGCGCCTCGGTGTAGGCCTCGGGCGCCTCAACCTCGTCGGGGTCGAACTCCGCGGCTTCGCTGAAGCTGCCGGTCGTCACGTCGAGCTCGCGGACCTGCATGGTGGCCTCCGTGACCCCGATCCGGTACACGATCTCGGTCCCGCAGGTGCTCTGGCCGCCGCGCGTGACGATGTCGACGATCTCCGCCATCGACGCGCCCTCGGGGATCAGGAAGCTGCCGGCCTTCAGCTCCTGCGACTTGTCGGCGTAGTCCGCGCCGACCCGGAAGATGGCCGGCTGTCCGACCGCACCCTGCTCCGCCAGATCCTCCGACACGCCGCGCATGTTGGATCCCGGTTCGACGCGCAGGCAGATCGGCTGTGCCAGGGGCCCGGGGTCGACGTACTGCGCGCGGCCCCACGCGATCAGGCCGCCCAGCAAGATTAGCAACACCACCAACATCGACAGCGCGCTCGATGCGATGTGCCGCCACATCAGGCGTCGGCCCGCGCGAACAGCAGACAGGCGTTGGTTCCGCCGAAACCGAACGAATTGCTCATGGCCACGTCGATCTGGCGCTCGTGCTTGGCGTTGGGTGCGAGGTCCAGCGTGGGTTCGACCGCCGGTTCGTCGAGGTTGATCGTCGGCGGCGCCACGTTGTCGCGGATCGCGAGGATCGAGAAGATCGCTTCCACCGCGCCCGCTGCACCGAGAAGATGGCCAACAGACGACTTCGTCGACGACATCGTGGCCCGAGAGGCCGCGTCGCCCAGGACCCGCTCAACCGCCTCGAGCTCGATCGTGTCGGCCATCGTCGAGGTCCCGTGCGCGTTGATGTAGTCCACCGCGCCGGGTTCGAGCCCCGCATTCCGCAGCGCCGCCCGCATGGCGCGCTCGCCGCCCTCGCCGTCCTCGGACGGCGCCGTGATGTGATAGGCGTCTCCCGACAGCCCGTAGCCCTTCACCTCGGCGTAGATGCGGGCGCCCCGCTCGCGCGCGTGCTCGAGCTCCTCCAGCACCACGACACCCGCACCCTCGCCCATGACGAACCCGTCGCGGTCGACGTCGTAGGGGCGACTTGCGGTTTCGGGCGCATTGCCCCGCTTGGTCGACAGCGCCTTGCAGGCGTTGAAGCCGGCGATGCCGATTTCGCAGATCGACGCCTCGGCGCCGCCCGCGACCATGACGTCCGCATCGCCCAGCATGATCAGGCGCGCGGCGTCGCCGATGGCGTGGGCTCCCGTCGAGCACGCCGTCACCACCGCGTGGTTCGGCCCCTTGAAGCCGTGCCTGATCGAGACCTGGCCCGAGACGAGGTTGATGAGCGAGCCCGGAATGAAGAACGGCGAGACCCTCCGCGGGCCCTTGTCGCGGATCAGGAGCGCCGTCTCGGCGATGGTCTGCAGCCCGCCGATCCCCGACCCGATCATCACGCCGGTACGCAGGCGGCCCTCCTCGTCCTCGGGCATCCAGCCCGCGTCGCGCACCGCCTGCTCGGCGGCGGCGATGCCAAAGACGATGAACTCGTCGACCTTGCGGCGGTCCTTGGCAGGCATCCATTCGTCGGCGTGGAAGGCGTCCTCGACGTCGGGGTCGCGCGGCACCTCGCAGGCGTAGGTCGTGGCGAGATGGCTGGCGTCGAAACCGACGATCGGGCCGGCCCCCGATTGCCCTTCGAGCAGCCGCCGCCAAGTCGCCTCCACTCCGCAGGCCAGGGGCGACACCATCCCGAGGCCGGTCACCACTACACGCCGCATGTGCTATTTCCCGCTCGACCCTCGGTTCGAGGGCTAGTTACACCCCGATCCCGGCGCACGCAATCTGGGGCGAGGCGACAGGGCGGCACGACAAACGCCCGACACGTGAACGAGAAAGGCGCCCGAAAGGGCGCCCGCTCCGTGCACGACCCTGTCCGATCGTCGCTACTGGGCGTCCTTGATGAACTTCACGGCGTCGCCGAAGGTTTGGATGGTCTCGGCAGCGTCGTCGGGGATCTCGATCCCGAACTCCTCCTCGAAGGCCATCACCAGCTCGACCGTATCGAGGCTGTCGGCGCCGAGGTCGTCGATGAACGAGGCACTCTCAGTGACCTTCTCCTCCTCGACGCCCAAGTGCTCGACCACGATCTTGCGCACGCGATCTTCGATGTCGCTCATATCTCGTCCTCAAGTTGACCGGGATCTTCGCCCGCTGTCCTCGTTCCTAGCCCGTGGGCTCCCGCAGACCGCTGCATACACTCGCGAAACAAGGCCGGAACGCCTATCGGGGTCGCGCGGTTCGCCGCCTATAGCACATCGCCGATGGGGCGCAAATGCAATCGCCCGGACCCCGCTACAGCATCGCCAGGCCGCCGTTCACGTGCAGGACGGACCCCGTGACATACGACGCTTTGGGACTGCACAGGAACGCCACGGCGGCCGCGACCTCCCCGGGCTCGCCGATGCGGCCCATCGGGATCGTTCCCAGGATGGCGTCCCGCTGCGCCTCGTTCAGCTTGTCGGTCATGGCGGTGCCGATGAAGCCCGGCGCAACGCAGTTCACGGTCACCCCGCGGCTCGCCACCTCGGCGGCAAGGCTCTTCGACATCCCCGTCAGCCCCGCCTTCGCCGCGGCGTAGTTGGTCTGACCGGCATTGCCGGTCGCGCCCACCACCGAAGTGATGTTGACGATGCGCCCCCAGCGCGCCTTCATCATGCCCCTCAGGGCGCCGCGGCAGAGCTCCATCGCCGCGGTCAGATTCACGCGCAGGACCCTGTCCCAGTCTTCGTCGGACAGGCGCATCAGCAACTGGTCGCGCGTCAGACCGGCGTTGTTGACGAGGATGTCGAGGCCGCCCATCGCCTCCGCCGCCCGCTTCGGCAGGGCCGCAGTCGCACCTGCGTCCCCGAGATCGCAGGGCAGGACGTGCGCGCGCTCTCCCAGCCGCTCCGCCAGTTCGTGCAGCGGCGCCTCGCGCGTCCCCGAAAGACCCACGACCGCGCCTTCTTCGTGCAGGCTCTCGGCGATGGCCCGGCCGATGCCGCCCGAGGCGCCGGTGACGAGCGCCCTCTTGTCCCCGAGTTTCGCCATCACGCGGTCTCCTCGAGGGCGGCGCGCACGTCGTCCGGGATGCCGACGCTGCGGGTCACCGCTCCGCGTTCGACCCGCCGGATCATGCCGGAGAGCGCCTTGCCGGCGCCGATCTCCCAGAACTCGGTGACCCCCCGGCCGGACATCCAGATCACGCTCTCGCGCCATCGCACGGCCCCGGTGACCTGCTCCACCAGCAGCGTCCGGATCCGTTCGGGATCCGTCTCGGCCTCGGCCGAGACATTGCTGACGAGCGGCACGCGGGGCGCCGAGATGGTCACGTCGGCGAGCGCGTCGCGCATCGCCTCGGCCGCGGGCTGCATCAGCCGGCAATGGAAGGGCGCCGACACCGGCAACAGGACGGCCCGCTTCGCACCCCGCTCCTTGGCGATCTCGACCGCCCGCTCCACCGCGCCCCTGTGGCCCGACACGACGACCTGCGCCGGGTCGTTGTCGTTCGCCGCCTCGCACACCTCCCCGTCGGCGGCGTCGGCAGCGATCTTGCGCACCGCGTCGAGCCCGAGGCCCAGGATCGCCGCCATCGCCCCGACCCCGACCGGCACCGCGTCCTGCATCGCCCTCCCCCTGAGCCGCAGGAGGCGCGCGGTGTCGGCGACATCGAGCGCGCCCACGGCCGCCAGCGCCGAGTATTCCCCTAGCGAGTGCCCGGCGACGAAGTCCGGCGTCCGCACGCCCTCCGCCTCGAGCGCTCGCATCGCCGCGAGCGAGGTCGCCATTAGCGCCGGCTGCGCGTTCCGGGTCAGCGTCAGGTCCTCGGCATCGCCGTTCCAGACGAGGTCCGACAGCCGCTCGCCCAGCGCCTCGTCCACCGCCTCGAAAATCTCGCGCGCGGCGGGATACGCCTCCGCCAGATTTCGGCCCATGCCGACGCTCTGGGCCCCCTGCCCCGGAAAGACGAATGCCCGCGCCATCGGCACCTCCCTCGCTTTCCGGGGTGCTTAGCCCGCACCCCCCTCCGGTGCAACGCATGCCCGCACAACGCCGGTGCGGCGGCGCGGGATGCGGTCCGGGCCGGGCCGGCCTAGGTCGCGCCACGATCTGACGGAGGCACGTCCCATGTCGCTCGCCAACACGCATGCCGCTTACGGCGCCGTGACCAAGTCGTTCCACTGGGCGACCGCGGCCCTCATCTTCGCCGCGATCCCCTTGGGCTTCTACGCAAACACCCTTCCCTACGGCTCCGGCGACGAACTGGCCCGAAAGGCGTTCTGGTTCTCCCTCCACAAGACCGTCGGCGTCAGCATATTCTTCCTCGCTCTCGTCCGCATCGCCTGGGCGTTGTCGCAGCGCAAACCGGGCCTGCTCAACGCCGACCGCCCGCTCGAACGTCGCGCCGCCGAGGCCGTGCACTGGCTGCTCTACACGTCGCTCGTCATCGTTCCGCTGTCGGGCTGGCTGCACCATGCCGCCTCGGAAGGCTTCGCGCCGATCTGGTGGCCCTTCGGCCAGTCGCTGCCGCTCGTGCCGAAGAGCGAGGCGGTGTCGGCGTTCTTCGCCGCGTGGCACTGGATTTTCGTGCGCGTCCTGATCGCCGCCCTTGTCCTCCACGTCGCGGGCGCGATCAAACACGCCGCGATCGACCGGGACGGCACCCTGCGACGGATGCTGCCCGGTCCGACCCGCATCGAGCCGCCGGCGCAACC
>CAYMRW010000067.1:0-9815 GCA_964392825.1 uncultured Rhodobacterales bacterium | reverse complement strand
GGTGAACCCCAAGGCCTGGGCCATGGCGCTGACCGCGATGGCGGTCTACGCCCCCTCGCGCAGCCCTGCCGCGATCGTCGCGGTGGCCGTGATCTTCGGTGCCATCAACCTGCCGTCCGTGGGCCTGTGGGCGGCTGCGGGTCGAGCCGTCCGGCAGCGCCTGTCCGCTCCGGGGCGGCTTCGCGCCTTCAACTGGACGATGGCGGCCCTGCTCCTCGCCTCGACGCTGCCGATGCTCTGAGGGCACGCGTCACGCGTGCGCGACCGCCCAGGTCGCCAGAAGCCTGCGCTGCAGCGTGCGCGACCGACCTGCCCAGGCCTTGCCGCCGGGAGGCCGCTCGCGCTCTGCCTCGCTCAGCGCGTCGCGCCGGTCGAGGTCGGAGGTCAGGATGGCGAAGGCCAGCTCGCGTCCCGAGGGCGCCGTCAGATACCCCGCGAGGGCGCTCACGAAGTTCAGCGTCCCGGTCTTGGCCGAAACCGACAGCGGCACCGACGCATCCCCCACCGGGAACGGCTTCAAGAGCGGCGCGAGCGGCGCCGTCCGCCCGACATGCATGAGCGTCTGCACCATGTCGACGGCGGCGATGCGGGACGCGCCCGACAGGCCCGAATGGTCGACGAGCGCCGGTTCGCGACCGCCGAGTTCCTCGGCGATCCAGTCGTTCATCTGCCCGGCCGACGCCGCCAGCGTCTCCGGCGCGGCGCCCCGCCTGGCCGACGCCGCCAGCCCCACCGCCTCCGCCGTCAGGTTCGTGGAATGACGGAGCATGCCCTTCAGGATCACCGAGAGCGGCGCGCTCTCGTGACGCGCCAGATCCGCCGTGGCGTCCGGAAGCGCTCCGACCGGCTCGGGAGCGTCGAGCACGATGCCGTGCGAGCGCGCCAGCGTCTGGAAAACCTCTGCCGCGTAGAGGTCGGGCCGGCGCACCGGCAGCCATCGCGCGCCGCCGCCGCCCAGCGCCCGTCGCGCCACCGTCCACTCGTCGACCCCGTCGCCGCGGTTGTAGGTGTAGACCGGCAGCGCCCGGTCGACGACCTGCATCCGCGCGGTGGACACGCGCGGGCTGAACGCGGCGCTGCGCGCGTCCATCTTGACCTCGTAGCCCTGAGCCCTGCGAATCCATTCGAAGTAGACGCGATTGAAGTTCAGGTTCAGCGCGCCGACGGCGGGATTATAGGCGACATGCGGCGGCTGCTCGGGGTCGATTTCGGCCACGAGCGGCAGCGCGTCGGTCAGAAGCCCGAACCGCCCGGTGACCTCGTGCACGCCGGCATCCTTGAGGCGCGCGGCGAGCCGGCCCAGCCCGTCGGTGTCGAGCGCCGGGTCGCCGCCGCCCACGAGCACGAGGTCGCCTTCGACCCGTCCGTCTCGGAGCGGCCCCGTCGCCACGAGCCGGGTGACGAAGCGGTGGTCGGGGCCGAGCCGGTCGAGGGCGTAGAGCGCGGTCAGGGCCTTGGCGGTGCTGGCGGGCGGCTGCCGCAGGAGCGGACGCAGCACCTCCAGCATCTCGCCGCTGCGCGCGTCGGCGATGACAAAGCTAACGTCGCCCGGCAGTCCGAACGCGTCGACGATGGCCGCGCCCGAGGGTGGCCTGATCTGTTCGGGCCGTCGCGGCGGCCGCGTCAGCCCGGCGTCCTCGGCTCCGCGTGGCAACGGACGCAGGGACGCCATCGGCGCCCCGGCCATCGCCGGCGACGCAGCCCCTGCCGCGAGCAGACCGAGGAGCCGCCGCCGGCTCGTCATCGTCCCCATCATGTAAGCCGGTCTAGCCTCCGAACTCCGCATCGGGCAAGCGATGCGGCATGCGTCCTTAAGAAGATGTGATAAGCGTCATTTCCCGCTCCAATTGCCGGAGGCGCGGATCGCCGACGAGGATGCGTCCTCCATCGGCATCCGGATGAAGCACCAGACGGGAACCGGCGCCCTGGGCAGGAGGGGCGCCGCCCGTTCGGGCAGCCGCGCCCGGGCGAACCGGCGCGCGGCGGGAGATCTGCCAGCCCGAAGCCCCATCCCGGGGCGCGCGACGACGCCGACGGGCGTCGTCGCCATGATCGTCTCCCAGTCCTCCCAAAGATGGAACCCGGCGAGATTGTCGGCCCCCATCAGCCAGACGAAGCGGACCCCCGGATGGCCACAGCGCAGAACGCCGAGCGTCTGCGCGGTGTAGCGCGTGCCGATCCGCGCCTCGACGTCGGTGACCGCGACGTGCGGGTGCCGGACCAGCGCGCGGGAGGCCGCGAGACGACGCTCGAGCGGCGCCGGGCCATGACGCTTCAACGGGTTGCCCGGACTGACCATCCACCAGACGCGATCGAGGCGAAAGCGTCGGAGAGCGGCGAGAGTCAGCGCCACATGACCATTGTGCGGCGGATCGAAGGACCCGCCGAGGAGGCCGATCGCCTGTCCCGCACGTGCGTATGGCCCCGGCGTCATGGTCTTCCCCCCGCCCCTCGACGCGGGCGCGACCCTGCCAGACCGGGTTCCGGCGGTCCAGACCGGCCCTTGCCACGCCCAACGTGGCGCCCATGATGGCCGCACCTCTATCGGGAGAACCCCTATGCATATGACGACCGGCGCCACCGCAGGACTGGCGGCGCTTCTCATCGCCGCCGCCGGGCACGCGCAGCAGGCCGCGGACGCGGTCACGACCGAGGGACAGGGTGCGGGCGACGCCACGACCTTCTCCAACGTGTCCGAGGCGGCGCGCGCCGCGCTCGAGGCGAAGGCCGCGGGCCGGCCGGTGGAGGCCGAGGAGTGGATGGTTGCCGCCGCCAACCCGCTCGCCGTCGAGGCGGGGGCCAAAGTTCTTGCGGCGGGCGGCACTGCGGCCGACGCCATGGTGGCCGTGCAGTCGGTCCTCGGGCTGGTCGAACCGCAGTCGTCCGGGCTCGGCGGCGGTGCGTTCCTCGTCTGGTACGACGCGGAAACGGGCGAACTCACAACGCTCGACGGGCGCGAGACCGCGCCGCTCGACGCGACGCCGACCTACTTTCAGGACGAGAACGGCGAGCCGCTCGAGTTCTTCGACGCCGTCGTCGGCGGCCGCTCGGTCGGGACGCCCGGAACGCCCATGCTGATGGCCGAGGCGCACGCCCGCTGGGGCAATCAGGAATGGTCGGGCCTCCTCGAGGACGCCATAGCGCTTGCCGAGGAGGGGTTCGTCGTCTCGCCCCGCCTCGCCGAGCTCGTCGCGGGCGAGCCCGAGGACCGGCTGCCGCGGTTCGAGGCCACGGCGGCCTACTTCTATCCGGACGGCGAGCCGATCGCGGCGGGCGACACCCTCGTCAACCAGCCCTATGCGGACGTGCTGCGCGCCATCTCCGAGGAGGGCGTCTCGGCCTTCTACACGGGCGACATCGCCAGCGACATCGTCGACACGGTGCAGGGGACGGCGATGGGCGACGACTTCAACCGCGGCCTGCTCAGCCTCGTCGACCTCGCCATCTACGACGTGATCGAGCGACCGGCGGTCTGCGCCGGCTATCGCGGCTACGAGGTCTGCGGCATGGGCCCGCCGTCGTCAGGGGCGCTGACCGTGGGCCAGATCCTCGGCATGCTCGACGGCTTCGACATCGCCCGGCAGGGGCCGGACTCGGCCGAGACGTGGCGCCTGATCGGCGACGCCTCGCGGCTCGCCTTCGCCGACCGCGGCCGCTACATGGCCGACTCGGACTTCGTGCCGATGCCGACCGAGGGCTTGGTCGACCCGTCCTACCTCTCCGGCCGTGCCGAGCTGCTGCAAGGCGACGACGCCCTGCCCGAGGTCTCGCCGGGCGACCCCGAATGGTCGCACGCGCTGAACTGGGCCGACGACACGTCGATCGAGTTCCCGTCGACCAGCCACATCTCCATCGTCGACGCCGAGGGCAACGCGCTCTCGATGACCACGACGATCGAGAACGGCTTCGGCTCGCGCCTGTTCACCAACGGGTTCCTGCTGAACAACGAGCTCACCGACTTCTCGTTCGAGAGCCACGAGGAGGGGCGTTCGATCGCCAACCGCGTCGAACCCGGCAAGCGCCCGCGTTCGTCGATGTCACCCACGATCGTGATGCAGGACGGCAGCCCCGTGCTGGTCATCGGCTCGCCCGGGGGCAGCCGGATCATCGGCTACGTGGCACAGGGGATCGTCAACTGGGTCGACTTCGGCATGAACGTGCAGGAGGCGGTGGCGGCGCCGCACCTCGTCAACCGCTTCGGGCCCTACGACCTCGAGGCCGGTACCGCCGCGGCCGAGCTCGAGGGGCCGCTGCAGGAGCTGGGCTACGAAACCGAGGTGCGCGACCTGACCTCGGGACTGCACGCCATCGCCATCGCCGAGGACGGAACGCTTTCGGGCGGCGCCGACCCGAGACGGGAGGGCATCGCCCTCGGCGACTGACGCCCGCCTAGGTGCAGGCTGCGCGCGGGCCCCGGGATCCCCCGGGGCCCGCTGCCGTTCAGGCCCGGACCTTGTAGGGCCGGATCTCGCCCGACTTCAGCCGGTCGAGGTAGCTGTTCATCTCGCGCTTGACGATCGGCATGAGCACGTAGAGCGCGATGATGTTGACGACGGCCATGGCGAAGATCATCGCGTCCGAGAAGTCGATCACCGCGCCGAGCTGGGCCGCCGCGCCGATCACCACGAAGACGCAGAAGATCAGCTTGAACACGAGCTCCCGCTGCTGGCCCTCGCCGAAGAGATAGGTCCACGCCTTCAGCCCGTAATACGACCACGAGATCATCGTCGAGAACGCGAAGAGTACGACGGCCAGCGCCAGCACGTAGGGGAACCACGAGAGGCCGGTCGCGAAGGCCGCCGACGTCAAGGCGACGCCCGACAGACCCGCATCGGTGGCGATGGCGCCGTCCTCGACCACGTAGAGCCCGGTCGCGGGGTCGATGAGCAGGACGCCCGAGATGGTGATGACGAGCGCCGTCATCGTGCAGATCACCACAGTGTCGATGAAGGGCTCGAGCAGCGACACGAAGCCCTCGGTGATCGGCTCCTTGGTGCGGACGGCCGAGTGCGCGATGGCGGCCGAGCCGACGCCCGCCTCGTTCGAGAACGCGGCCCGGCGGAAGCCCTGGATCAGTGCGCCGACGAAGCCGCCGGCGACCCCGAGGCCGGTGAAGGCGCCGGCGAAGATCTGTCCGAAGGCCCAGCCGATCATCTGCCAGTTGACGAGCAGGATGATGATCGCCGTCACCACGTAGAGGATGCCCATGAACGGCACCACCTTCTCGGTCACGCGGGCGATCGACTTGATGCCGCCGACGATGACGATGAAGACGAGAGCCGCGAAGACGAGCCCGGTGATCCAGCCCGGATAGTCGCCGAAGACACCGGCGATCTGCGCGTGCGCCTGGTTGGCCTGGAACATGTTGCCGCCGCCGAGCGATCCGCCGATGGTGAAGATAGAGAACAGGACGGCGAGGATCGAGCCGCCGGCCACGCCCTTCTCCTTGAACCCCTTGGTCATGTAGTACATCGGGCCGCCCGAGACGTGGCCGTCCGGGAACTCGTTGCGGTACTTCACGCCGAGCGTGCATTCGGTGAACTTCGACGCCATGCCGAGGAGGCCTGCGACGATCATCCAGAACGTCGCGCCGGGGCCGCCGATGCCGACGGCGACCGCGACACCCGCGATGTTGCCGAGGCCGACCGTGCCCGAGAGCGCGGTCGCGAGCGCCTGGAAGTGGCTGACCTCGCCCGCGTCGTTCGGGTCGGCATAGTCGCCCCTGACCAACCGTAAGGCATGGCCGAAGGCGCGGAACTGGATGAAGCCGAAGTAGAGCGTGAAGACCGTGGCACCGACGACGAGCCAGAGCACGATCCATGGGAATGACACCCCGTAGACCTCGAAGGGTAGTGGCGCGAAGATCAGGCTGACGAACCAGCCCGTCGAACTCGCGAAGATGTCGTTGACCCGGTCGTCGAAGGTCATCACCTCCTCCTGCGCCCAGGCAGGCAGGGGCGAGAGCATGGCCGCAAGGGCCAGCGCGTTGAGACGTCTCATCTGGTGGACCTCCTTGGCCGTCAGGGAACGATTGTGGTCGGTACGGACGAGATCGTCGCCAGTCGGCTGCTGACCGAGCCCAGGAAATGGTCCTTCAGGCGGCGTCCGGTCGAGCGTCCGACGATGATCTGCGCCGCCTGCTTCTCGACGGCGACGGCCTCGAGGATCTCCGCAGCGTCGCCGTGGCGGACCACCCCTTCGACCTCGAATCCCTCCTGCTTGGTGGAGGCCACAGCCGGGTCGAGGACCCGTTCGTGCGCCAGCGCCAGCTCCTGCTCCCGGCGGGCGTGGCGCTCTTCGTTCTCCTCCGGCGTCTGGAAGGTGAAGGGCGACCACTCGATCACATAGACAATGGTCAGAGCCGCTTGCGGCTCGTCCCTCGCTCTCGCCTTGGCAAAGGCGAGGGCGCGGTCCCCCGCGCCCGTCCCGTCGATCCCGACGATCAGTCCTGTCCCGGCCATTCCGGCTCTCCTGTATGGCAACGGCCATGCTGGCCGTTCGCCGGAGCCTAGCGGGTGAGTCGTGCCTCGGGAAACCCTCGTCGCGTTCCAGGCCGTCACGGATGACGGTCGGTGACGCATTGTGACCGGGCGGTCGCTTTCGGCGGAGGTCAGAAGCTTGCGGCGAGACCTACCGAGATCCCCTCGAGCGCGTCGCCGCGGGTGTAGCGCACCATCAGCCGCGTCGTCGTCACCCACGGGACCCAGGTCTCCTGCAGGTCGATTTCGCCGCCAAAACCGATGCCCGCGAGCCAGTCGGTGTCGAGGATTTCGCCCTGGTCGCCGTGCAGACGCGCCGCCGTGACCTCGTAGACGGTCCGCACCGGCCGGTCGAAGAGCTCGAGCCCCGTCGGTACCCGCAGTCGCGACCAGAGCGCGGTGGTGACCGCGTCGGCCTCGGCCATGAGATCCTTGTCGTGTCCGATGGGCTCGAAGCGCAGATGCGTGTGCCGAAGCGTCAGATCGGCCTCCCAGTCGTTTTCCCAACGGTGGTTGTAGGCAAGCGTGGCCGAGGCGCCGTAACCACCTGCGGTGACGCCGCCGCCCTCGATCAGGTCGACGTCGAGGCCAAGGCGATTGGCCACGAGCTGGGCCCCGATCGACGCGTCGCTCTGGACCCGACCGAGCGACAGGTGCGCCTGCGGCCGGAACGTCCAGTCGTCGTTCAGATCGAAGGCCCAGCCGATGCCGCCGGTCGCGGCAAAGCTCGTCCATTTCAGCGGCAAGCGGTTCCCCTCGATTTCATCGGCAAGGACGACGTCCGGGTCGTAGCGGTTCCAGCCGACGTATCCCTCGAGCCAGAGGGGAAAGCTCTCGCTCACGCGGAAACCGCCACCGAGTTGGCCCTGGCGGAAGTCGAACCTCTGTTCGCTATCGCCCCCCGTGTCGAGAACCAGGGCGCTCGCCGTTTCGCTCGGCAACGCCGTCATTCCCAGAACGGCAAGCGCGCTCCCCGCCTCCTGCCGGATCCGGGCGCCGAAGATGTCGTCTAGATCTTGGCTCAGCGCCGGAGTGCCGAGAGCCGCCGACACGAGCATGCAGCAGGCGGCCAGACCGACAGTCCGAAGCCGAACGGCCCGTGCGTTCATTCCCAAGCCCCCGCCCTGCCCGCAGATCATGCCTAGCTTCCCTCCGCTCCGCCGCAAAGGGCCATGTGGCCCGGCGTCGGCGTCATCGGGGCCGCCGCGATCCGGCGCGCTTGCGGGGCGACGCGGGCGACATCGTCCGGCAACGTCGGCCGTCCGAGCCGGCGATCGACATTCGATGCGAGCCGGGAACGTCGGTCACGACGCGCAGTGCGGCCGCAGGCGCATGTCGTCCTCCGACGCGCCTAGGGGCGACCCGAAAGAAGACCGAGCGCGTCTTCGAGCGGCGCCGGGCGGCCGAGATGCCAGCCCTGCCCGTGGTGGACCCCGAGCGACCGCAGCGCGGCAAGCGCACCCGTTGTCTCGATGCCCTCGGCGGTCACCATGGACTCCGTCTCCTGCGCGTAGTGCACCATGGCCGCGGCAAGGGCGCGCTTGCCTGCGTCCGCCTCGATGCCGGACGTCAAAGAGGCATCGAGTTTGACGAAATCGGGGGCAAGCCGGACGATCTGCTGCAAGCCGGCAGATCCGGCGCCGGAATCGTCCACGGCCAGCTTGACCCCGCCGCGGCGTAGCGGCGCGAGCAGGCGGGCGACGCGCGCATAGTCCACGATGGCCGCGTGCTCGGTCACCTCGAGCACGATCCGCGACAGCGGCCAATCCGACAGCGCCTCTCCGAGCCGTTCCGACGCGATGGTGTCGGACGAGACGTTCACCGACAGCAGGACGCCATCCGGCAGGGCGGCCAGGGCATCGATCGCCGCCTCGATCGCCGCGATCTCGAGTTCGACCGTCAGACCGACTTCCTCCGCCTCCGTGAACCAGAGGAGCGGCGCGCGATCGGGGGCCGCCGGAAACCGGCAGAGCGCCTCGAAGCACGCCGCCCGCCCACCCTTGAGATCGACGATGGGCTGATAGACGGCATGCAATTGCCGTTCGCGGATCGTCTCGCGCAGCCGCGCCGCGATGCTGGCGCGCCGTTCCTGCCGGCGAAGGGCCCGGTCGACATGATCCGCAATCAGCCCGGCGAACATCTCGGCCACCTCGAAGTCGCGTTCGTTCAGCGTCGGCATGGGCTCTCGACTGAGACAGCAGAACATGCCGTAGGTACTGCCGTCGCGGCGGCGGACGATCGGGATCCCTATATGGCTGCCGACCGGCACGTCGTGGGTTATGTCGAGGCTCATCGCCAGCGGCTCGCGACGGGTGTCGGGAATGAGCCTGGGGAGCGTCTCCTCCATGATGTACTTGCAGTACACCTCCGACGCCGGGTGCGTGTCGCCGGGCGAGGCGAGGGCCTCGAACCCGGGGGCGTCGACGGCGCGGAAGATCATGATGCCCTCGCGAAGCTCGGCGAGGTAGGCGATCTCCATGCCGAGGTGCCGGCGGATCGACGTCAGGCAGTCGAGGACGAAAGCCGTGCCGTCGGCGCGTCCGACGACATCCAGTGCACCCAAGAGACGCGACATCAACTCTCCCTCTAGTTGCGCAATGTATATCGCCGGTCATCTGACGCAAGATCGCCCGGCCTTGCCCCGAGAGGGCAACGGACAGGGAAGCTCGCCGCTGCCTGCGTCCGATTGAAGGGCCGGCATCGCCGGCATAGTAAGGCCCCGATCAGCCAGGGAGCGACCCATGCCGGCCTACCAGTACGTCTATCACATGGACCGGGTGTCCAAGACCTACCCGGGCGGCAAGAAGACGTTCGAGAACATCCGCCTGTCGTTCCTGCCGGGCGTCAAGATCGGCGTCGTCGGCCCGAACGGCGCGGGGAAATCCACCCTCCTGCGCATCATGGCCGGCCTCGACAAGGATTTTTCGGGCGAGGCCTGGGCCGCCGAGGGCGCCCGCGTCGGCTACCTGCCGCAGGAGCCGCAGCTCGACCCCGCCCTCGACGTCCGCGGCAACGTGATGGAGGGCGTGGCGCCCAAGCGCGCCATCCTCGAGCGCTACAACGACCTCGCCATGAACTACTCCGACGAGACCGCCGACGAGATGGCCCAACTGCAGGACCAGATCGACGCGGCAAACCTCTGGGACCTCGACAGCCAGATCGACGTCGCCATGGAGGCCCTGCGCTGCCCCCCCGACGAGGCGATGCCCGACACCCTCTCGGGCGGCGAGGCGCGGCGCGTCGCCCTCTGCAAGCTCCTCCTCGAGGCGCCCGACATGCTCCTCCTCGACGAGCCCACCAACCACCTCGACGCCGAGACCATCGCCTGGCTGCAGC
>CAYMRW010000066.1:0-9817 GCA_964392825.1 uncultured Rhodobacterales bacterium | reverse complement strand
CCGTCATGCGCCGGCGTCACATGCTCCGGCGTCTCGGCCGCGAGCGTCGCGTGGTCGAGGTCGATGTGCATGTTGGTGAGGATCGCGCGGCGCGGCGCCGCCCGCGCGATCCATTCCAGCGACTGCGCCAGATGCGTGTGCGTGGGGTGCGGGTCGCGGCGCAGGGCGTCGAGCACCCAGCAGTCGAGGTCGGCCACCGCGTCCCATGCGGCCGCGTTCATCTGCGACACGTCCGGCAGGTAGGCGAGGTCGGCAATGCGAAAGCCCAGGGAATCGATGCGCCCATGCGGGACGGTGAACGGCCGAAGCCGGATCGCCCCCCCTGCCCCGTCGATGACGACGGTTCCCTCGATCTCGTTCATCTCGAGGATCGGCGGATAGGCGGAGCCCGCCGGCTGCTCGAACGCGTAGCCGAAGCGCGCCATCAGGCTCGAGCGCGTCGGTGGGTCGGCCCAGACCGGCAGGCGCCGGCGCATGTTGAAGACGACCATGCGCAGGTCGTCGATGCCGTGGACGTGATCGGCGTGGGCGTGCGTGTAGACGACCGCATCGAGGGTCCCGATCCCGGCATCGAGAAGCTGCCGACGGAGGTCGGGCGACGTGTCGATCAGCACCCGCGTGGTGCCCTCGCCGGTGCGCCGCTCGACCAGCATCGAGCATCTGCTGCGGAAGTTTCGAGGGTTCGACGGGTCGCAGGCCCCCCAGTTGCCGCCGATCCGCGGCACCCCGCCCGACGATCCGCAGCCGAGGATGCGGAAGACGAGCCGTGCAGTCACGCCGCCGCCTCCCACCGTGCGGCCTTGGCGAACAGCCGCTCGAAGTTCGCCTCGGTCCGGGCGGCGAAGTCGTCGGCGTCGAGCCCGTGGATCTCGGCCCCGACCCGCGCCGTGTGAACGACGAAGGCCGGCTCGTTCCGCTTGCCGCGATGGGGCGGGGGCGCGAGATACGGCGCATCGGTCTCGACCAGGATCCGGTCGACCGGGGCCGCGGCGAAGATCTCCCGCAGCGCGCCCGAGCGCGGGAAAGCGGCGATACCCGACATCGACAGGTAGAATCCGAGGTCGAGAGCGGCGCGCGCGAGACCCGGCCCCGACGAGTAGCAGTGCATGACGCAGGCATACGGCCCCGCCCAGTGCTCGTCGCCGAGGATGCGGGCCATGTCTTCGTCCGCGTCGCGGGCGTGCACGATGAGCGGCAGGCCGGTCCGGCGGGCCGCCTCGATGTGCACGCGCAGGCTCTCCTGCTGCCGCCCGGCGCTCTCGGCTGTGTAGTGGTAGTCGAGGCCCGTCTCGCCGATGCCGACGAACTTCGGGTGCGACGCAAGGGCTTCGAGCGCCTCGACGCCGGTCAGCGGTTCTTCCGCGGCGCTCATCGGGTGCGTACCCGCGGCGTAGAACACGGGGGCGTGCGCCTCGGCTATGGCACGGACCTTCGGTTCGTCGCGCAGCCGTGTGCAGATCGTCACCATGCGCCTCACCCCGGCCGTGGCGGCGCGCCCGATCAGCGCCGGGATCTCGCCCTCGAACTGTGGGAAGTCGAGGTGACAATGGCTGTCGGTGATCGTCGGCGGGGTCATCGCTCGTCCCAGGGGCTCCGTCGCGCCCCGGCGGGATCAGGGCTCCTGCCCGACGGTCCGGGCGGCGGTCTCGTTGGCGTCGAGGACCATATCGAGGATGAGCGAAGCAGGGTCAAGATTGACCGCCCGGCCACGGCGGCCCCGTTCCGCGAGCCGCGCCTGCAGGTCGGCCCAGAGGCGGCCCGCCGCCGGCGTCGGCGCAAGCCTCTCCGCCACCTGCGCCTCGTCCGCCGTGACCGGTCGCAGGTCCCGCCCCGCGGCCCGGAGGGCCACCCGCGAAACCGCCACGTCGAGAAGACGCAGGGTCGCGTCGAAGCGCGCCTCGTTCTGGCGTCCGGCCGCCGCCTCCGCGAGCGCGAGCGCCGCCGGGCGATCGAGATGCGGCATCGAGGCGAGGATCCGCATGAGGTCGCGGTAGATGGCGGCGCCCCCGGCCTGCGCGAGGCGCGCCGCCTCGCCCACCGAACCGGCAGCGAGTTCGCCGAGAAGCGCGGCGTCCTCGCCCACGTCGATGCCTGCGCCGTTCAGCGCCTGGCCCATGACCTCCGATTCGAGCGGCGCGCAGCGCAGCACGCGGCACCGCGAGCGGATCGTCGGCAGGAGGCCGTGCGGCCGGTGCGTCACCATCAGCATGACGGTGTCCCGCGGCGGCTCCTCGAGCATCTTCAGAAGCGCGTTGGCGGCGTTCGGATTCATCTCGTCGGCGGCATCGACGATGACGACGCGGCGGCCGCCATCGGCCCGGCTGAGCGAGAAGAAGGCATTGAGCCCGCGCACCTCGTCGACGGTGATGACGGTCTTCGACCGCCCAGCCTTTTCGTCCCACCCCCGGCGGACCAGGAACAGGCCCGCTTCGGACAGCGCCGCGATGCGTCGCGCCGCGGGATCGGCGGCGTCGACGTCGAGCGCGTCCGGGCGAACGGGCGTCGTCGCCAGCAGCCAGCGCGCGATCCGCCACGACAGCGTCGCCTTGCCGACGCCGCGGGGTCCGGCGATCAGCCAGGCGTGATGCAGGCGGTCGGCGCGTGCCGCCGCGAGGAACGCGGTCTCCGCCGCCGCCTGGCCGAACAGCGCAGGGGCAAGGCGCGGATGCGGGACGCCGGCCACGGCATCGGCCTCGATCCTCTCCGCGGCCTCGCTCATCGCGTCACGATGCGGACCACGTCCTCGGCCACGCGCGCGGGGTCGCGCATCCCGTCGACCACGCGGCAGCGCTCCGGAAAGACGCAGGCCAGCGCCAGAAATCCCTCGCGCAGCGCCGTCTGGAAGGCCGGACCGAACGCCTCGAACCGCCCCTCGCCGCGCATCGGCCCGGTCCCCCGCGCGCCCGCAGCCGCCGGATCGACGTCGAGCACGATCGTGACGTCGGGCTCGCGTCCGATGAGGCGGCGATGGAGGTCGTCGACGAGGCCGCGCAGATCCGCCCTCACCGCGCCCTGGTAGACGCGGGTCGAGTCGGCGAAGCGGTCCGAAACGACGTCGCGCCCAGCCGCAAGGGCCGGTTCGATCGTGCGTTCGCAGTGATCGCGCCGCGCCGCGGTAAAGAGGAGGATCTCGGTCTCCGGCGACCAGCGGTCCGGCGCCCCCTCGACGAGCAACCCGCGGATCGCCTCGGCGCCGGGCGAGCCCCCGGGTTCCCGGGTGATCACCGGATCGCCCCCGGCGGCGCGGAGCGCCTCGGCGAGGTGCCTGACCTGGGTCGTCTTTCCGGCGCCGTCGATCCCCTCGAACGTGATCAGCCTGCCGGGCGCCGTCACCTCAGGGCCTGCGCCTCGCCCCAGGCGCGGTTGGCCAGGACGAACGCCGCCGTTCGCATGCGCGGGATGAACCCGCCCTCGGGCACCGAACGGTCGGCCACGAGGGGCAGCCGCGCCTCGGGCAGGTCGTCGCGCGGCACGACGAGCTCGGCGATTTCCTGGCCCTCGGCGATGGGCGCCTCGAGCGGACCGCGGTAGACGACCCGCGCCTCGAGATCACCGGGCAGCGTCGCCGGAACGAGGATCGACAGGTCGCGCCCCGCCATCAGGCCGACGGTCTGCCGTTCGCCCAGCCAGACCGGCACCTCGCCGAAGCGGCGCCCCTCCTCGGCGATGGTCTTCTCGACGAACTGTCGGAAGGCCCACGACACCACGCGCTCGGACTCCTCGGCGCGGGCGCGTTCGCTCTGCAGGCCCGTCAGAACGAAGACGATGCGGCGCCCTCCCTGTTCGGCCGAGCCGACGAGGCCGTAGCCCGCCTCCTCGGTGTGCCCGGTCTTCAGCCCGTCGGCGCCGATGCCGAGATCGAGCAGCGG
The DNA here is from genome assembly GCA_964392825.1 of uncultured Rhodobacterales bacterium. GTDB lineage: Bacteria > Pseudomonadota > Alphaproteobacteria > Rhodobacterales > Rhodobacteraceae > Roseitranquillus. The sequence continues at coordinate 5,948 of CAYMRW010000066.1, read as the reverse complement.
GTTCCGGTTGAAGCGGTTCTGCGGCGCGCGCCCGTCGAACTCGAACTCCTTTTGCGCGAAATAACCGTAGTACTCGGGAAACTCGCGAATGAGCTGGACCGACAGCATCCCGAGGTCGCGCGCGCTCATGCGGTGGTTCGGGTTCGGCCAGCCGCTGGCATTCGTGAATGTCGACTGGTCGAGGCCCAGCGACTGCGCGCGGTCGTTCATCAGGCGGGCGAAGGCGTCCTCCGTTCCCGCGAGACCCTCTGCCACGACCACGGTCGCGTCGTTGCCGGACTGGACGACGATGCCCTGGATCAGCTGCTCGACCGTCGGCCGGTCGCGCTGATCGAGGTAGAGGGTCGATCCGCCCATCGCCGCCGCCCGATCGGACACGCCGAACTCGGTGTCCATCGTCACGCGGCCGTCGCGCAGGGCCTCGAACAGCATGTAGAGCGTCATCAGCTTGGACATGCTGGCGGTCGGCAGCGGCACCTGCGCCTCCTTCTCGAGAAGCACGGTGTCCGTCGTCATGTCGTAGACCCAGGCGGCCCCGGCCCGCGTCTCGAACGCCGCGTGTACGGGGGCGCCCGCCACGACCAGGGCCACCAAAGCCACGACGATCCGGTGCATCACATCGCTCCTCGAGGTTCCGAACGCCCGGGAGGTCTAGAGCGTGCGCCCGGCGCTTGTCACGTCCCCTTCACCACAAAGGCGAACCAGGTGCGAACGGATCGCGGATATTTGTCCGGGCCTGTCGTCCCGACCCGATGCCCGGCCGTTCGGCGCCGCGCGATCCGGTACCCGGATGCTGGCGGCCCGACCCGCGGCGTTCAGCCCCGGTGCCGCGCCCTGGCGAACGGCTCGAGCGCCGATGAGGCAGGGAGGCGGGTGAGGCTTGCCGCAAGCGAGAGGAGGCCGGGCGCATGCGCCGCGGTAGCGACGACGGGGCCCTGAATCCACGCCGGACGGCTGATCCGGTCCACGAGCTGCGCAGCCCGAAGCTGGCGAGCGCAGGCAGTGCCGAGACGCGCGCGGTACGTGGCGGACCGCTCGCCTTCGACGATGCACCGGGAGAGGATGCGGGCGCCGCGAAGCGCCAGGGCCATGCCCGCGCCCGCGAGCGACGGCGTCACCGCCGCCTGATCGCCGACGCGCCAGAGCCATTCGGGCTCTGGGTCGGAGCGCCAGACCCGGAACCCGTAAGCGATGGAGGCCACGGCTTCGGGGCGCGCCGCGTCGGGCTCCGCGCCGCGAAGCCGGTCGGCGAGCGTGGCGCAGTCGCCGCAGATCGCCCGCAGCAACGCCGCATAGTCGCGTCCGGCCGCGGTCCAGCGGCGACCGTCCGCCACCAGACTGAAGTTCGCAAGGCCCCTGCCGACGGGCGCGAGACCCGCGTAACCTCCCCTGAAGAGGAAGAGCTCGACGCTTCCGCGAACCGCGGATCTCTGCTCCGGGGCGAGGCGCAGGTGCTGCTTGAAGCCGATCCGGGCGTCGGCCGGGCGCGGCGCCTGCGGCCGCATGGTGCCGCGCAGTCCGTGCTTGCCCGTCGCCAGCACGATGTCCCCGGCCTCGAGCGGTGGCGATCCCGCCACGTCGATCCGGCGGCACGCGATCGAGGACACCCGCGCCCCGGGCCGGACCTCGGCCCCGGCATCGGCCGCGAGCGCGCGCAACGCCGGATCGAGGACGGTGCGCGACAGTCCCAACGCCGGGAACGGCAGCGCGGCGGCGGCGGTACGACGCCCGGCATGGACCCGCAGCCGGTCTATGGGCTCCGCGCCGAGCGCGTCGAGGTCGACACCGAGGTCGTCGAGCTCCTCGCACGCCTCCCGGGTCAGGAACTCGCCGCAGACCTTCCGCGCCGGTGCGCGGTCTCGCTCGAGAAGCGTGACCGGACGCCCCGCGCGCGCCAGCCGAATGGCGGTGGCGGCGCCGGCGACGCCGCCGCCGATCACCACAGTCTGCCGATGCTGCGTCATGACGGGGGCTTGAGGCGCGCGAGCCGCCAGCGGAACGGAAACCACCACGTCACCTCTGTGTCGTCCGGGCCAAGGCCCGCCGCGGCGGCGCTCCGGGCGAGATCGTCGCGCGAGAAGCCGCGGCGGACCGAGACCGGGCCGTCGTGGCGAACGAACCGGTGGACCGGCAGCGCGGCGAAGGCGAGCCGCAGGGCGTGATAGGACACGGCGTGACGGTGCAGGTCGTTGACCATCCAGCCGAGCCTCGCGCGGTCCTCCATCCAGCGCATGAAGCGCGGCAGCGCGGCGTCGTCCAGATGGTGGGCGAAGAGGGCGCTCACGATGACGTCGTGCGCCCGGCCGGCGTCGTAGGCGAAGAGATCGGCCGTCTCGAAGCGTATCCCCATCCCGGCCGGCGTCCTCGCCTGGGCGGACCGTGTCGCCGCCGGGTTGACGTCGAGCCCCGTGAGATCCGTGACGATGCCGCGGCGGCGCCCCCAGAGGAAGATCCGGCGGAGCATGTCGCCGCCGCCCGAGCCGACATCGAGGACCGAGATGCGCCTTCGGCCACGCGCCACGCGGTCGAGCCACGCGAGCGTCGGGCGGTAGCCCAGCGAGGCGACGTTGACGCGCTCGAGATCGCGCAGGCACCGCGCGAGGTCGGCGTCGCTCACGGCCTCGACGTCCATCCGCTCGACGCCTCGCCCGCGCCCGGGCAGGACGAGGTCGCGGCTCACGCCTCGGGCTCGCGGAAGACCATGCTCTCGACGCTGATCCCGGGTCCGAACCCGATGGCGAGGCCGGTGCGACCCGCCGGCACCTCGTCCATCATCCTCTGCAGCACGAACGGCAGCGTAGCCGAGGACATGTTGCCGAAGTCGCGCAGCACGCTCCGCGAGGCGGCGAGATCGTCGGGGGCGAGGGCGAGGCTCATCTCGGCGGCGTCGAGGATGGTGCGTCCGCCCGGATGCACCGCCCAGAGCTCGATCGGCCGGTTCCCCGCAAGGTCCCGCAGCGTCTCGACGTGGCGCGGCAGGGTGCGGGCGATGATCCGCGGCACCTCGCCCGAGAGCCACATGCGAAAGCCGTTGTCGCCGACATGCCAGGTGATGCAGTCGCGGCTCTGCGCCAGGATTTCCGAACGGAAGCCGTCGATCGCCAGCCCCCGCGGCTCGGCGCTGACGATCGCCGCTGCGGCCCCGTCGGCGAACAGCATGAACATCAGGGCCGTGGCGAGCGGCGTGTCCTCCTGGAAGTGCAGGCCGCAGAGTTCGAGGTTCAGCACGAGCACCCGCGCCGAAGGCTCGGAGCGCACGATGTGGCGCGCGGCCTTGTAGCCGACGACGGCGGCGTTGCAGCCCATGAACCCGACGACGGTGCGCTCGACCGTCGGAGCCAGGCCGTGGCGGACGATGAGGTCGTGCTCGAGGCCTGGCGCGGCGAAGCCGGTGCAGGTGCAGACGACGAGGTGGCTGATGCCGCGCTGCCAGTCGTCGCCCGCGCGGCGCGAAAGGTCCGCGAGCGCCGCATCGGCAAGCGGCGGAGCGTCGCGCTCGAAGCGGGCCATGCGCGCGCCGGTCGAGGGGAACGCCCGCGGGCGGTAGAAGCCCTCCTCGTCGTATCGGTCGGCGCGCGCATCCGCGGCGGCGGGCCTGAGCGCCGAGTACCGGTGCTCGATGCCGGACCGCCGCGCCATCTTGTCGAACGCCCTCCGATCCGCCTCGTTCGCCAGAAAGCTCGGAACGAGATCCAGGAACGCGGCGTGCACGTCGTGTTCGGGCACCGCGGTGCCGATGGCGTTGAGATGCGCCGTCATCGCCCTGACCTAGCCGCCCCGCGTTCGATGGCGAGGTGCGCGTCCGCGGCTGCCCGCCTCAAGGCGCCGCGGAGAGGACGAGGCTGACGTTCTGCCCGCCGAAGCCGAAGGAGTTGCTGAGCGCGTGGCGGAGCGGCGCCGGCCGCGCCGCGTTCGGCACCACGTCGAGGTCGATCTCCGGATCGGGCATCGCGTGGTTGATCGTGGGCAGCAGGGTCTGCTCCATCAGCATGACGAGGGTGAGCGCCGCCTCGATGGCGCCCGAGGCGCTCAGCGTGTGCCCGATCATGGATTTCAGCGACGAGACCGGTACTCGGTCGGCCCGGGCGCCGAAAACCAGGCGGCAGCCGAGCGCCTCCACCCGGTCGTTCTCCACGGTCGAGGTGCCATGGGCGTTCACGTAGTCGATGTCGGCGGGCCCGAGGCCGGCATCGGCGACGGCGGCGCGCATCGCATCGGCGATGCGGCTGCCGTCGGGAGTGTGGCGGATCCGGTGGTGGCCGTCCGCGCATTCGGCGGCCCCGGCGACGATGCCGAGGATGCGTGCACCGCGGCGCCGGGCCGCGTCCGCGCGCTCGAGCACGAGCGCGCCCGCGCCCTCGCCGGGAACGAAGCCGTCGCGGTCGCGGTCGAAGGGGCGCGACGCCGTCGCGGGATCGTCGTTCCGCCGGGAGAGGGCCGAGAGCTGATTGAAGCGCGCGATCATCTCCGGGCTGACGGAGGCATCCGCCCCGACGGCGATGGCTGCCTCCGCCTCGCCCCGCCAGATCGCCTCGCACGCCATGCAGATCGCGGTCGCGCCCGAGGAACAAGCCGTCGACACGGTCACGGGCGGGCCGAACGTCCGGAAGCGCCGGGCGAGCCTGCGCGCGGTCTCGCCGAAGCGCAGCCGAGGCGCGATCGGCGGCCCGGACCAGTGGCGGGCCGCTACGAGAAGGTCGGCGTAGCTCTCGACGGGGCGGTCGAGGCTGTGGGCGAGCGCCAGCCGGTCGGGCCATTCCATCTGAACCGGCGGGATGCCGACGAAGAGCCGGCCCGGAAACGGTCCCTCGCCGTGGCCGCTCTGCAGAAGGGCCTCGGCCACGGCCGTCGCGGCGAGGCGGCCGGTGGCCTCGCCGGGGCTGACGCAAGGCGGCTCGCCCGGGTCGGCGGTCGCCGCGAAGCGCGTGCCGAGGCCCGTGGCGTCGAAGCGCCGAATCGGGGCGACGCCGCTCCGTCCGGCCCGCATCGCATCCCAGTTCGGTCCGAGGCCGGCTCCGAACGCCGTGACGATCCCGATGCCGGTCACTGCGACATCGGGCGCGCCTGCAGGCCGCTTCCGCTCCGGCGCCGCGGTCAAGACGCGGGCTCGAGGAACGCCGCCGCGGCCCCGTAGGGATGGGCCAGCAGCGCCACCGCGCCCGTCCCAGCCGCAGCAACGCCCAGCGCGGCGAGGGCGAGCTGCATGGGCAGCGCCGCCTCGATCCCGTCGCCCACCATGTCCTCGACGGCACGCATCCGCGCCTCGGGAAATCGCGTGCGAACGCGGGCGGCATCGGCCGGGTTGCCGGCAAGGCTCGTCAGGATCGACCGACCGCGCCGTGGCTCCTGCAGGCTCCCGAGGAACGGGGCGAGACCGTTGCCGGCGTGGCCGTCGCCCTCATCCTGGGGCTTTGCGACCTCGAGGCGGGAGAGGATCGCCAGGGCCCCCGCCCCTCGCGCCTCGGCGCGGCCGCGCGCCTCGAGGACCAGAAAGGCCGCCTGGCTCCCGGGGATCAGCCCGCGCCGCGCGGCGTCGAAGGCGCCCGCGGCCGCGCCCTCGTGCAGGCGGCCGTCGAGCGCGAGGGCGAGGAGGACATCGGGGCGCTCGGCGTCGAGAACGCCGCCCACGAGGACCGCGTCCGCCTGCCCGGCCGCGATCCGTGCCATCGCGTCGCGCACGGCGTCGACCCCCGCCTGCTCCTCGCCGAGGAAGGTGCGCGACACCCCGCCGACGCCGAGCACGATGGCGATGTTGCCCGCCAGCATGTTGGACAGCTGCCCCAACAGGAACGACGGGCGCAATGCCTTCGCCAGGCGGTGATTGAGGGCCTGATCCGGGTCGGGACAGGCCGCGAGATCCCGCAGCACCGCGACGTCCACGTCGAGCTCGCGGCCGCCGCCGCCGACCGCGACGTTGACGGGGAGCGTGCGCAGCGCCTCGTCGTCGC
>CAYMRW010000065.1:0-9860 GCA_964392825.1 uncultured Rhodobacterales bacterium | reverse complement strand
TTCGGCGACGGGGAGCGGCGCCGGTTCCAGCTCCAGAAACACTACGGCGACGAGGAGGCCTCCTACGTTCGGCCGATCCGTAAGCCTGTGGAAGGCAGCGTTAGGATCGCGGTCGACGGCGTCGAGGACGTAGGTGGATGGCGCCTCGATACGACAAGCGGCGAGGTGATCCTCGACAAGGCGCCGGGGAACGGCGTCGTCGTAACCGCAGGTTTCACGTTCGACGTCCCGGTGCGTTTCGATACCGATCGCCTCAGCATCTCGGTGGAGAGCTTCGATGCGGGGGACATCCCCTCGATCCCGGTCGTCGAGATCCGCTTGTGAGCCTGGCCGAGCATATGATGACCGGCACGACGACGGTCTGTCGCTGCTGGGCGGTCCGACGCCGCGACGGTCTCATCCTCGGGTTCACCGACCATGACCGGGAAGTTGCCTTCGACGGCATGACCTTTCGTGCCGACACAGGAATGGACGCGCGCGCCCTCCAACAGAGCACGGGGCTTGCCGTCGACAACTCCGAAGCCCTGGGGGCGCTCTCGGACGATGCGATCCGTGCGGCAGATCTTCAGGCCGGCCGGTTCGACGGGGCCTCCGTGACGATGTGGCTCGTCAACTGGCGCGACACGGCGCAGAGAAGCGTTCGGTTCCAGGGCAGCATCGGTCAAGTCGTTCAGACCGACGGCGCGTTCCAGGCGGAACTCCGCGGGCTCACGGAGGGGCTGAACAAGCCCCAGGGCCTGGTCTATCAGCGAACCTGCTCGGCGGTTCTGGGCGACAATCGATGCCGTGTGGATCTCTCGACTCCACAGTTCCGAACCGACTCCGGGGTCGATGAGATCGACGAGGGAAAGACCCTTGTCTTCCGCGCTTTCCCCTCGTTCGCCCCCGGATGGTTTCAAGGTGGCCTGCTCACCGTACTGAGCGGCTCTGCCGCCGGCCTCGCCTCGCACGTCAAGTCCGACCGCATTGCCGGAGATGGCCGGCGCTTGGTCCTTTGGGAGGCGATCCGCGGCGTCATCCTTCCGGGCGACACCGTCCGCCTCGTCGCGGGATGCGACAAGCGCGCCGAAACCTGTCGCGCGAAATTCGGCAATTTCGCGAACTTCCGCGGCTTCCCGACCATACCGGGGGAGGACTGGCTGATGGCATATCCGACGGACCGCGTTCCGAACGACGGCGGCAGGCTGTGAGAGACAATGCCATCGTCACGGAGGCGCGATGCTGGATCGGCACGCCCTACCGCCATCAGGCATCGACTTGCGGGGCAGGGGCCGACTGCCTCGGGCTCCTGCGCGGGGTATGGCGCGGCCTGTACGGAGATGAGCCGGAGCTGCCGCCGCCCTACACCCCCGACTGGTCCGAGCCGCAGCGCGACGAAGCGCTTTGGCGCGCGGCGCGTCAGCATCTCGACCCCAGGCCCATGGCGGATTGCGGCGCGGGCGACGTGCTTCTGTTCCGGATGCGCGAAGGTGGCGTTGCCAAGCATCTCGGTATCGTCGCCGTGGCGGGGGCGAACGCGACCTTCATTCACGCCTATCAGGGGCACGGTGTTCTCGAGAGCTCTCTGTCCGCGCCATGGCACCGGCGCGCGGTGGCGTGCTTCGCCTTTCCCGGCGGTGAGCGCTGATGGCGACGCTGGTTCTTTCGGCCGTCGGCGCCGCTTCGGGCGGGGCCTTCGGCTTCAGCATGTTCGGCGTAACCTCGACGGCAATCGGTCGGGCGTTGGGAGCTGTCGCCGGGCGTGTCATCGACCAGAGTATCCTCGGATCGGGATCGCAGGCCGTCGAGCACGGTCAGGTCGAACGTTTCCGGCTGACCGGCGCCAGCGAGGGCGCGCCCATCGCACAGGTCTACGGTCGGGCACGGGTCTCGGGGCAGGCGATCTGGTCGTCGCGGTTCCGAGAACACAAGAAGACCGAGCGCGCCGAGAGTTCGGGCGGCAAGGGTCGTCCGCGTGGTCCGGAGACGACGACGTACCGCTATACGGTTAGCCTCGCATTGGCGCTCTGCGAGGGCGAGATCACGCGCGTCGGCCGCGTCTGGGCGGACGGAGTGGAACTTGCATCCGGAGACCTCGATCTTCGCGTCTACAAGGGAACCGAAACGCAGCTTCCCGACCCGCGGATGGAGGCGATCGAGGGCACGGGGAACGTTCCGGCGTATCGCGGTCTTGCCTACCTCGTCATCGAGGACTTCGACGTCGGGCCCTACGGCAACCGCGTCCCGCAATTCTCCTTCGAGGTGATGCGCCCGGAACAGCCCCAGGTCGCGGACGAGCCGGTCGGATTGGCGCGCTCCGTGAGGGGGGTCGCGCTGATGCCCGGCACCGGGGAGTACGCGCTGGCCGCGACCCCAGTGCATTTCTCCGACGACCCTGGGAAGAACCGGACCGCCAACGTCAATTCTCCGTCCGGACGACCCGACATCCTGACATCCTTGACCGCCCTGCGGGAGGAGGCGCCGGGCTGGCGGTCGACGGTTCTCGTCGTGTCGTGGTTCGGGGATGACTTGCGTGCCGGCGAATGCCGCATCCGTCCCAAGGTCGAGCGAAAGGACCGTGACGGGGTAGGCATGCGCTGGCGCGTATCCGGCATCTCGAGACCAAACGCCGAGACGGTGCCTCGGCAGGACGGCCGGCCGGTCTACGGCGGCACCCCGACCGATCAGTCCGTGATCGAGGCCATCGAGGCGCTTCGCGCGAACGGCAGTGAGACTGTCTTCTACCCGTTCATCCTCATGGAGCAGATGCCGGGGAACGCGCTGCCGAACCCCTATGGCGGGGGTGAGCAGCCGCGCCTGCCCTGGCGCGGCCGCATCACCTCCTCCATCGCCGCGGGCAGGCCCGGATCGCCGTCGGGCACGGTCGCGGCAGATGCCGAGGTCGCCGCGTTCTTCGGCAGTGCCGGCGCCGGCGATTTCGTTCGCGACGGCGAAACAGTCGATTACACCGGGCCCGACGAGTTCTCGTATCGCCGATTCATCCTGCACCAAGCGCATCTCTGCGCGGCCGCAGGCGGCGTCGAGGCCTTCTGCATCGGCTCGGAAATGCGCGGACTGACGAGGATCCGGGGTGTCGGTGGTTTCCCGGCGGTCGACGCGCTGCGAGCGCTTGCTGCCGACGTTCGCGCCGTCCTGCCCGACGCGGAGATCGGGTACGCGGCCGACTGGAGCGAATACTACGGCTACCAGCCGCAGGACGGATCGGGCGACGTCTTCTTCCACCTCGATCCGCTCTGGGCCGATCCGAACATCGATTTCATCGGCATCGACAACTACATGCCGCTGTCGGATTGGCGGGACGGTACCGATCATGCCGATGCCGGCTGGGGTTCCATTTACAACCTCGAGTACCTGAAGGCGAACGTCGCCGGGGGCGAGGGCTTCGACTGGTTCTACTCCGGGCAGGGGGAGCGGGATGCGCAGGTCCGCGCGCCGATCACCGATGGCGCCTACGGCGAGCCTTGGATCTTCCGCTACAAGGATCTTGTCTCGTGGTGGTCGAACCCGCATCACGAGCGACGAGGCGGCGTGCGTGCGGCTGCGCCCACGCCGTGGGTCCCGCGCTCGAAGCCCGTATGGTTCACCGAATTCGGATGCGCGGCGATCGACAAGGGGACCAACCAGCCGAACAAGTTCCTCGACCCGAAGAGCTCGGAATCGCGCTATCCGCACTACTCCACGGGCGCGCGCGACGACCTGATCCAGATGCAGTACCTTCGGGCGATGTACGAGTTCTGGCGGGACCCGGCGAACAACCCCGTCTCGAGCGTGTACGGCGGGCGCATGGTCGACATGGACCGGGCGCATGTCTGGGCTTGGGACGCGCGTCCCTATCCCCAGTTTCCCGGCAACGTCGACCTCTGGAGCGATGGCTTCAACTATGACAAGGGGCACTGGCTGACCGGGCGGATCTCGTCACGCTCGCTGGCCGACGTCACCACGGAAATCTGCGCCCGATCGGGCGCCCTTGCGCCCGACGTGCGGGACCTATTCGGGCTGGTGCGCGGTTACATCGTCGCCGAGATCGACGGCGCGCGCGCCGCGCTGCAGCCCTTGATGCTCGCGTACGGGTTCGACGGGATCGAGCGTGGCGGGCGGCTCGTTTTCCGCAGCCGCACAGGTGCCGTCGACAGCGTCGTGCAGACGCCCCTGCTGGCGATCTCGAGCGAGATCGAGGGCGCGATCGAGACGACCCGGGATCCGCAAGCCTCTACCGCGGGCCGGCTGCGGCTCACGCATGTGGATGCCGACGGCGACTACGAAACGCGGTCCGCCGAAAGCGTTCATCCTGGCGATGATGATCCAACCGTCGCGCAGACCGAGATGCCCCTCGCCCTCACCGAAGGCGAGGGGCGGCAGGTCACCGAGCGCTGGCTCGCCGAAGCACGGATCGCGCGCGACAAGGTGCGGTTTGCCCTTCCGCCGTCCCGCCTCGACGTCGGGGCGGGCGACACCATCGCGTTCGCGGGCGACGAGGCGCGCTGGCGCGTCGACCGTGTCGAACAGGGGGAGCATCAGCTCGTCGAAGCCACCCGCGTCGAACCCGAGACCTACGTGCCGTCCGACACGACGTCGCTGCCGGCGCGGCTCACCCCCTTCCTGCCGCCGCTGCCGGTGTTTCCGGTCTTTCTCGACCTACCGCTGATGACGGGCGCGGAGGACCCGAACGCGCCGCATCTGGCCGTGTTCGCCGAACCGTGGCCGAGCCGCGCCGCCGTCTACGACGCGGCCTTCGATTCCGGGTATCAGTTGAACACCATGTTTGAGGCGCCCGCCGTCATCGGCGAGACGCTGCTTGATCTTCCTGCTGTGCGACCGGGTGTCGTCGATCGCGGTGCACCCCTCCGGGTGCGGCTTTACGGCGGATCGCTGGCCTCGGTTTCCTGGGAGGCCGTACTGGCCGGGGCCAACGCCGCTGCGATCGGCGATGAGACCTTGCAGGAGTGGGAGCTCTTCCAGTTCGCGGACGCGGTTCTCGTCGGGCCCGATACGTGGGAGCTCAGCCGCCGGCTGCGTGGACAACTTGGGACCGATGCCTTCATGCTCCCGTCGCGCCCCGCTGGGAGCCGCTTCGTCTTCCTCGATCGGGCGGTCGTCCAGCCCACCGTCTCACCTGCGTCGCGTGGGATGGCTCGCCATTGGCGGATCGGGCCGGCCGCACGCGGATACGAAGACCCGTCGTTCGTCCACGAAGTGCATGCCTTCGAGGCCGCCGGCTGGAGGCCCTACGCACCAGCGCACCTCCGGATCCGGTCTATGGGCGGCGATCTGGCCATCACGTGGATACGACGCGCACGCGTGGATGCCGATAGCTGGGCGGGCTTCGACGTTCCGCTCGACGAGCCGCGGGAGCGCTATCTCGTCCGGATCCTCGCCGATGCGACGCCGGTGCGCGAGGTCCTCGTCACGACCTCATCCTGGACCTATCCGGCCGCCGCTCGGACCGCCGACGCTGCCGAGGGTGGCCGTCTAAGTGTCGAGGTTGCGCAGGTTTCGGACCGCTTCGGCCCCGGCCCCTTCCTGAGGAGCACGATCGATGAGTAGAACCAACCGCCTCGGCCTCGCGCTGCTGATGCCGTCGCAGGCGCAGAAACACGTTACGGTCAACGAGGCTCTCCTTCGCCTCGATGCCCTTACGCAGCTCGTTCTGAAATCGCGCGCGGTCAAGACGCCACCGGCGGCGCCCGCCGAGGGCGACTGCTATGCCGTGCCGCTCGCCGGCGCGGGAGCATGGAGCGGACGGGCGGGCCAGATCGCGGTCTTTGCCGGCGGGGGCTGGGACTTCGTCGCTCCGCGCCGGGGCTGGCGCGCCTTCATCGAGGACGAGGCCGGCGTCTTCGTGCAGGACGCAGGATGGCTGCGGATCGAGGCCGGCGCCGGCCTTCCAGGCCAGACCCAGACGACCGGGTTCCGCGCCATCGCCCTCGACCACCGGGTGCAGGCCGGGGAAGTGTCCACCACGGCGCCCGCCATCCCAGCCGCAAGCTCGGTCCTCGGCATCACCGGCCTTGTCGTCGACCCGATCGGCGGCGCCACGAGCTTCCGCATCGGTGTCGCCGGAAGCCCGGACCGATACGGCACGGGGATCGGCACCGGCGAAGGATCGTGGCTGCGCGGTCTCACCAGCTCGCCCCTGACGTACTGGGAGGAGACGCCGATCCTGCTCACGTCGGAGACTGCGCCGTTCGACGGAAGCGGCCTTCTTCGCCTGCTGATCTACGCCGCCGAGTTGCCGCTTCCGACGTGATCCGCAAGGCGCGACCGCCGCTGCGGCTGCCATACCTCATGCACACAGACGCGGTCGCCGCCGCACGCGTTCTGATGCGCCTTCGACCCGGGCGCCGGCCCTGGGTGATGCATCGGCTCCTGGCCGAGGCATGTGCGGCAGACCATTGGCGGCGACACACCGGACGTCCGCATCCCGTCTGGGGGGACGGCTCCCTCATGGCCGCGGCCCTGCGCCGCCCGGCTGCGGGCGAGCCACCGCTCAACGACCCGGCCTGGTGCCGGACAATCGCCTACGTCTACCTCGCGCTGGCCAACGGCACGGCAGGTACGCTTCCCCTCGACCGTAGCGCGACGCGCTGACTACCGATCGCCCCGCGCGCAGGCGACGCACGTCGTGAGGGTCGGGTCGATCTCGAGCCGGCGGATCGCGATCTCGTCCCCGCACTCAAGACAATACCCGTACTCCGCCTCCGCGATGCGGGCCAGCGCCGCGGCGATGGCACCCAGCCGGGCTTGCGTGCGCCGGTGTTGCGCCGCCGCCATGGCCTGACGCTGCATGGCGTCCATGCGGCTCAGCCGACCGATGGACTGCTGGTCCAGCGCGACGACGGCGCGATCGTCGGCGCCGAGATCCGCGTCCCTCCCGATCGCAGCATGCTCGGCCTCCAGCCGCGACCGGAGGTCCTCAATCACGCTTTCGTCCATGGCAAAGGCTTCCTCCGTGGAGATCCGAACCTACCTGCCGTAGGCTGAACGCGCCAGGAAAGGACGAAGCCATGGCCGAGACGCGCACCAACGTGACCTCCGTCGATCCGGTCTGGTCGCAGATCGCGGGCGAGGGGCGCGACATCGTCGCCGACGAGCCGCTCCTAGGGGGTCTCGTGCATTCGGCGATCCTACATCACTCGACGCTCGAATCGGCGCTGGCCTACTCGATGGCCGCCAAGCTCGCCGCCGACGGCATGTCGCAGCAGTTCCTGCGCGAGGTCGCCGACGAGGCGATGGCGGCCGCACCGGAGATCGGGCGCGCCGCCCGTGTCGATGCGGTCGCCACCTTCGAGCGCGACCCGGCCTGCCATCGGCTGATCCAGCCCATCCTCTACTTCAAGGGCTACCAGGCCGTGCAGGCGTACCGCGTCGCGCATTGGCTCTGGACCGAGGGACGGCGCGATCTGGCCTACTTCATCCAGATGCGCACGTCCGAGCAGTTCGGAGTCGACATCCACCCTGCAGCCCGGATCGGGCAGGGGATCATGATCGACCACGCCCATTCCATTGTCATCGGCGAGACGGCGGTGGTCGGCGACAACGTCTCCATGCTGCATTCGGTGACGCTCGGCGGCACCGGCAAGGAGGAAGAGGACCGGCATCCGAAGATCGGCAACGGCGTCCTGATCGGCGCCGGCGCCGCAATCCTCGGCAATATCCGGGTAGGCGATTGCAGCCGCATCGCCGCAGGCTCGGTCGTCCTCCAGGAGGTCCCGCCCTGCAAGACGGTGGCGGGCGTCCCGGCACGGATCGTGGGCGAAGCGGGTTGCTCGCAGCCCGCGGTGGCGATGGATCATCTTCTCGCGGGTATCTGATCCCTCGGCCTGACGCGACGCCGGGCACCTGCTAGGTCTCGAGGCGGCAAGACAGGGAGCGAGGACATGTCAATCAGAACGACGGACGGCCGCGGCCGCCTTTACGAGAGCGTCGTCGACACCATCGGCGACACGCCGATCGTCAAGGCCGGGCGGCTGTCGCCCGAAGGGCGCACGATCTGGGTCAAGGCCGAGGCGTTCAATCCGGCCGCCTCGGTCAAGGACCGCCTCGCCATCGGCATCATCGAGGCGGCGGAACGCGAAGGCGCCCTGTCGCCCGGACAGACCGTGGTCGAGGCGACTTCGGGCAACACCGGCATCGGTCTCGCCATGGTCTGCGCCGCCAAGGGCTATCCGCTGGTCGTCACCATGGCCGACAGCTTCTCGATCGAGCGGCGGCGCCTGATGCGGTTCCTCGGTGCCAGGGTGGTACTGACCCCGCGGGCCGAGAAGGGGTTCGGCATGTACCGGAAGGCGGTGGAGCTGGCCGAGGAGCATGGCTGGTTTCTTGCCCGGCAGTTCGAGACGAAGGCCAATGCCGACATCCACGAGGCGACGACGGCGCGCGAGATCCTCGCCGACTTCGAGGGGCAGCGGCTCGACGCCTTCATCACCGGCTACGGCACCGGCGGCACGGTGACGGGGGTGGGGCGCGTGCTCCGGCGCGAGCGGCCGGAAACGCGGATCGTCCTCTCCGAGCCCGCCAACGCCCAGCTCATCGGCAGCGGCCATGCGCAGACGCGCGGCGAACACCACGGCCCGGCCGAGAGCCACCCGGCCTTCGAGCCGCACCCGATCCAGGGCTGGACGCCCGACTTCATCCCCTGGGTCCTGCAAGAGGCGATCGACCGCGACCTCTACGACGAGCTGATCCCCGTGGCCGGCGCTGATGGCATCGCCTGGGCCAAGAAACTCGCCCAGCACGAGGGCATCTTCACCGGCGTCTCCGGCGGCTCGACCTTCGCCATCGCGCGTCAGGTCGCGGACCGGTCCGAGGAGGGTGCGAACATCCTCTGCATGCTGCCCGATACGGGCGAACGCTACCTCTCGACCCCGCTCTTCGAGGGGATCGAGGAGGATATGGACGAGGCGGAGATCGCGCTCTCGATGTCAACGCCGGGCGCGCGAATGCCGTGAGGCCCGCCGCGAGTGCCGGCGCCGACACGCAGCGGCGAGGGGCCGGCTCGACGACCCCCGCGTCGTTGGGGCCAACGCGCGGGGGCGCCGGCTCGTCCCCGTTCTCGGCGGCGACAGGCGACCGGATAAAGCTGTAGGGGGGTCTGTTCGAAGGCACCCATCTTCGTGGCCGGGATGCGGAGCTTAGGCCGGGTTAGGCCCGGGGGGTGAAGGCAAGCCAGAGGCCGCCGCAGATCAGGAACGTGCCGAACATCGGTTCGACGAGGCGGAGTCGCGCCTGGCAGAGCCGCTGCACGCCCCGCCGGCACCGCGTACGCGCCGTCGAGGAGCGTGGCGACGGGCCATGAACGTCGCCCGGAGCCGGACCCACCTGCGCCGCGGCGTTGCCCGCCGGATCGACGCAATGCGGGCGCCGAAGAAGATCAGCGCCTTCAAGTTTGACCGGATGACGAGGAGGCCTTGTCAGAACAGCGCCCGGTCCGACCGCCGCGGCGCCGGGCCGGCGGTCGCGAGCGGCCCGTTCGACCGTCACATGCGCATGCCGAGCCAGAAGAGACAGGCGGCGCCGACAAAGCACCGCAAGCCGAAGGCGATTTCGGGGCCTGCCACCGCCGTCTCGAGCCCTGCCGCGAGCCCGAGGATCATCAGGGCGGCCCGCGTTTGCGCGAGTTTGACTGAGCCCGCTCGCCCCCGACCTTAACGCATTTTCGCCAAGGACGGTGACGGTGGGACCGGCGCGACGACGACGCAGACCGAGGCGACGGCGAAGGCAAGCCAAGTGCCCGGGTCGATCATGGCGCGTGCCCTGTGTCCGGGCGGCGCGGCCGACCGGGGCGCCGGCCTGTCACCGGCCGGCCGAGACGTGGCGGTGCGGGTCGGTCGTGCCGCGGCGCCCCGCGGTCGCAGGCATTG
>CAYMRW010000064.1:0-9875 GCA_964392825.1 uncultured Rhodobacterales bacterium | reverse complement strand
AGGCGCGCGCCAGGTCGCGGCCGTTCGCCATCGGCTTGGTGGCGCGGATCTCGAGTTTTCCGGGCCGCGGCTGCTCGTGATAGCGCAGCGCCGCCTCGCGCAGAGCCTCGTGCCTATCGCTCATCGATGTCCCCCCATGCGACGCGTCGGTCGAGCCATTGCACTCCGACCGCAGAGGGCCGGCAAGGGCCAAAGCGGCGGCCGGCGGGGATGACGGTCAGGCGAGGCCGCCGGGGCCGTGCTTGAGGATGACCGGAACGACGAGATCCTCCTCGTCGATCAGGTGCCGGTCGAGGAGCGAGCCGAGCCGCCGCGCCTGCTCCTCGAAGGCGCCGATCCGGTCGGGGAGGTCCGGCGCGCCCGTCTTGCGCAGCACCGCGTTCGCCGCTTCCGCATAGGCCGCGAGATGCGCGTCGAGGGCGTGGTGATCGCGGTCGAGCATGGCGAAGCCGCGGGCGAGCCGGCCTTCGCGCCGTTCGAGGAGGGGGAAGTAGTGCATGTCCTCGACGTGGTGGTGCGCCACGAGCTCGCCGGTGAAGGCGGAGCCAAGACGCGCCAGCGTCGCCGCGAAGGCGCGGGGATCGACGTCTCCCGAGATCGCGGCCTGGGTCTCCGCCGCGAGCGCGGCGTCGAGGCGACGGAACATCAGGTGCCGCTCGAGCCAGAAGCGCACGAGCCCTGCGAAGTGCGGATGCGCCTCCCAGGCTTCGCGCGGATAGGCCGCGACCAGGGCCCGCAGCGCTTCGGGCAGGCCCGTGCGCCTGGCAAGGTCGAGATCGGGCTCCACTGCCGGGACGTCCTCGCCTCCGATCACGCGCCGCCGCCGCATGGCGAGGGGCCCCGTGCCTCGGCCGCGATAACGCGGGCGAAGACCTCGGGGCCGACGTCGCCGACGACGACGGTGCCGCCGACCACCGTGGTCGGCACGGCGCCGAAGCCCAAGGAACGGCCGAGCGCGACGTCGTCCGCGAGGATCTGCGCGGTAGCCGGCGCGCCCAGATCGGTGAGGAAGCGCGCGACGTCGAGGTCGAGGCTGCGGGCGACGTCGGCCAGATAGGCGTTCGTGGGCGCGAAGGCGGCGCGCTGCATCCGCCGGTCGAACGCGGCCTCGGCGCCCTGCAACCGGGCGGCAATGGCTGCCCGCGCGAGCGTGTGCGACGCGGCACCGAGCACCGGAAAGCGCCGCTTCGTCACCGCGATGTCGTCGCGGTCCTCGAGCAGACGCTCCATGGCGCGGCATTGCGGGCAGCGGTGGTCGGTGAAGAAGGCGACCGGGATCCGGCCTTCCGCCGGGGCACCGTGGAGCGCCGCGCAGGGTTCGGCCGGCGGAGCGGGACGAGGCACTGAACCGCCGGAAACGACCCCGACGAGCGCCGGGTTTCCGGCAACC
The DNA here is from genome assembly GCA_964392825.1 of uncultured Rhodobacterales bacterium. GTDB lineage: Bacteria > Pseudomonadota > Alphaproteobacteria > Rhodobacterales > Rhodobacteraceae > Roseitranquillus. The sequence continues at coordinate 8,485 of CAYMRW010000064.1, read as the reverse complement.
GAGGCCCTTCCGGCCTCAACGGTCCGCAGCGGCGAGGCCGGGGCCCAGGGCTCGAACGCGACCGCGCCCCGATCGAGCGAGGCCAGTGCCGTCACGCCGAGCGCCGCCACGGCCGCGAGCGCGAGGACCGGCCTCAATAGACCCAGACGCGCGCCCCGACCGGTACCCGCTCGTAGAGGTCGATGACGTGGTCGTTCAGCATGCGGATGCAGCCGTTCGAGACCGAAAGCCCGATCGTCTGCGGCTGGTTGGTGCCGTGTATGCGGTAGTACGTGTCGACGCCGTTCTGGAAGAGATAGAGCGCCCGAGCCCCCAGCGGGTTCGACGGACCGCCCGGCTGCACGTAGTCGTTCTCGGCGAAGCGGGCGTAGGTTTCGGGCTCGCGGTCGATCATCTCATCGGTCGGCCGCCATTCCGGCCACTCCTTCTTCACGTCGACCGTGGCGATGCCCTTGAACTCGAGCCCGGCCTGGCCGACGCCGACGCCGTAACGGATGGCGCGCCCCGGCTCCATGATGAAGAACAGCTGGTGCTGCGACGGCATGACGTGGATCGAGTTGACCTCGAACTGCGGCTCCACGCGCAGGATCGTCGGCTGCAGGCGGTCGGGCAGGACGAAGGGCTCGGTGGCCGCGCGGGCGGCAAGCGGCGCCACCGCGGCCCCTGCCGTCAGCGCAAGCGCGTCGCGACGGGTGATCATGAAAGCCTCCGTATCAATCCTGGACCTGCGTTCTCATGCACAGAAAGCATATATCGGGGCCGTCGTTCCCCGAAGCCGCACCGCGTGGTTAAGAGCGCCGCCCCGGCCCGGCGGCATCTCATTCCGGCCCGGCATGCATGGCGACGAGGTCGATCTCGGCCGCGTCCGGAACGATGGCGCGGAAGCTCTCGCGGACGCCGGCCGGGGTCATCTCGCGCGTCACCACGAGCAGCGTGTTGGGTGCGTGATCGTCGCAGAGCTCCTGCATGAACGCGAGTTCCTCGCGCGCGGCGGCCTCGGCGCTGGCGCGGTCGGGGGCGCCCCAGACCTCGGCGAAGTGGGTGGCGAGCGCCGCCACGACGGCGTCGATCTCGGCAGGCTCGATGCGGGCCACGGCGACGAACGTCGCGCGCCCGAACGAGGCGAGCCCGAGCCAGCCGTTAGCGAAGGCCTGCCGCGCCTTGCCGGCGAGGTCGTCCTTAGTCCAGTTCGAGAACTCGAAGCCCCCGGGGATCGCCCACTCCCCCGGCTCGGCGGGGCGCGCGAACACGTTCTGGTCGCTTTCGTCGAAGCGGATGGTGCGGGCGAGCTTCAGCATCGACGCTCCAGCATCTCGGTGAGCGGCACGAGGACGGTGCCGGCGTCGGTCTTCAACAGCATGCCGCCGCGTTCGTCGAGTCCCTGATAGAGGCCGGATCGCGTGCCGCCCGATGTCGCCAGCGTCCGCTCCGCCCCGAGGCCCCAGGCGCGGCCGACCCAGTCGCGGTGCACGAGGCCCATGCCGGCGTCCTCCCAGCGTGCGATCCACGAGAGCGTGTGCCGCGCCCAGGCGGCCAAAAGGTCGTCCGGGGCGAGATCGATCCCTTCCGAGCGCAGGTCGGTCACGTCGCCGCGCGCGCCCGGTTCGCGCGGATCGGCCACCGCGACGGCGACGTGGAGATGGATCACCAGCCATTCCGGGATCTCCGCGTCGGACCCGGGCGGCGCGGCGGCGCGGATCGCGCCGGCATGGGCGCCCTCGATGCGGATGCCGCCGGGCCAGTCGAGGTGCAGCGCCTTTTCGGGCGGGGCGAGGGCGCCGAAGGCGTCGGCGAAGCCGAGGCCGGCCACGAGCAGCATGGCCGCCGCATCGCTCAGTGCGACGTCCGGGGCGAGGACCAGCGCCGCCTCGATGGCGTCCTCGCGGGAACGATGGACGATCAGTCCCGCCTCGCACCCCGTGGACGCCGCGGCCACCGCCTCCGCGAACGGTTCACCCGGCGTCAGCCGCCCGTGAAGGAGCGGCGGGAAGTCCGGCATCAGACGATGCCGTCCTCGATCAGCCGCCGCGCGACGCTGCGGAAGGCGGCCGCCTGCGGACCGTCGGGGCGGCTGGCGACGATCGGGGCGCCGCCGTCCGAGGCGAGGCGGATCTCGAGGTCGAGCGGGATCTCGCCCAGGAACGGCACCCCCAGCCGCTCGGCGTCGGCGCGAGCGCCGCCATGGCCGAAGATGTGCGCCTCGTGCCCGCAGTTCGGGCAGATGTACGTCGACATGTTCTCGATCATGCCGAGGACGCGCACGTTCATCTTCTGGAACATGTTGAGCGCCTTCCTCGCGTCGAGGAGCGCCACGTCCTGCGGCGTCGAGACGACGATGGCGCCCGAGACCTCCGCCTTCTGCGCCAGCGTCATCTGCACGTCGCCGGTTCCGGGCGGCAGGTCGACGATCAGCACGTCGAGCCCGCCCCACTGCACCTGACCCAGCATCTGCTGCAGCGCGCCCATCAGCATCGGGCCGCGCCAGACCACCGCCTCGTCCTCCTTGGTCAGGAGGCCGATCGACATCAGCGTCACGCCGTGGTTGCGCAGCGGCAGGATCGTCTTGCCGTCGGGCGAGGCGGGGCGGCCGGTGACGCCCAGCATCCGCGGCTGCGACGGGCCGTAGACGTCGGCGTCGAGCATCCCGACGCGGCGGCCCTCGGCGGCGAGCGCCACGGCGAGGTTCGAGCTGACGGTCGACTTGCCGACGCCGCCCTTGCCCGAGGCCACGGCGATGATCCGCTTGACCCCCGGCACCTTCTGCGGTCCCCTGGGCTTGTCGGGGTGGCGGCCGATCTTGAGGTCGGGCGGCTTCTTCTCGCTGTGCGCGGTCAGGAGCGCCGAGACGTTGCCGGCGCCGACCAGCGCCTCGAGCCGCGAGACGGCGGCCTGGCGCACCGGCTCCATCGCCGGTCCGTGCTCGGGTGCCACTTCCATCACGAAGCGGACGCGCCCGTCCTCGACGGTGAGGGCGCGAACAACGTCGGACTCGATGAGGTTCTGCCCGGTCCCCGGATGGTCGAGCCCGCGCAGGACCTCCAGAACCTCGGCGCGTCCGACCGAAGCGTTCATTCCGGGGCGCCCGCCGTCTTGATGTCGCCCTCGACCTCGTGGCGCATGTCGAGGCCGTCGATGGTGACGACGGCGCGGACGTGGACCTTTTCGCCGAGGCTGCCGGCGTCGCGCGCCTCGCGCACGGCCCGCTCGATCTCCTGCTGCGAGGTGACGCCCACCTGCTTGAGGAACTTCCGCATCGACATGTTAAAATCGCCGCTCATCGCGCCCTCCCGTGGCTGTCCCTAATGTCGGATGGCGCTCGTCGCAGGGCAAGGGTGCCGCCGCGGTGTCCTGCCGCTCGCCGCGCACCGGCCGCCTTGGCGCATGGCGTGGTTCCGCCCGGCAGACCCGCGGATCAGGTCTTGTAATCGTCCGTCGTGCGCGGGCGCGGGCGCGGAGCGCCGCGGAACGGCGCGGCGTCGGCATGGTACTGCGCCTGCACGCGGCAGTCGTCGCACATGCGGATCAGCCGCGCGTTGTCCGAGTTCGTGAAGAGGGCGTGTCCCTCGAGTTTCGCCACGATGCGTTCGACCGTCGATTTGACGCCGAACAGGCGGCCGCATTCGATGCAGGCGTAGGGCTCCTCCTCCTTCATCACGCGCGGAGAGAGGGCGGCGTCGGACGGGTCGAGGCGCGGCTCCAGCGTGATCGCGTCCTCGGGACAGATCGTGGCGCAGAGGCCGCATTGCAGGCAGGCGTCCTCGGTGAAGGTGAGCATCGGCCGGTCGGGGTCGTCGCCGAGGGCGCCCGACGGACAGAGGCCGGCGCAGGAGAGGCAGAGCGTGCAGGCCTCCGCGTCGACGAGGACCGCGCCGTAGGGGGCGCCGTCGGGCAGCGGGATCGCGTCGCGCCGCGGCGTCAGTGCCCGGACGGCGAGGCGGGCGACATCGCGCCGACGGCCGAGGGGCAGGATCGGCTCGATCCCGAGGCCCCCGGGCCTCGCGGTGTAGAGCGCATCGGTCATGACGTCGGGGTCGGGCGTGTCGACGAGGCGGAGGCGATGGGCGCCCGCATCCGTGCCATCCGCGAGCGCCCGGGCGAGGGCGAGCTCGCGCTCGAGAACCTCGCGCTCGCTCCGGGGCGCGGGCAGCACGCTCACCTCGGCGAAGCCGCAGGCGAGGGCGGCGAGCATCTCGGCGTGACCGAACGCGGCGATCGCGGGCACCTCGAGCGGCAGGACGTCGGCCGGCAGTCCGCGGCCGAGGCGGGCCGCCATGGCGATCATCTCGCGCCCGTGGTCATCGTGGACAATCAGCCGCGGCGTGGTGCCGCCGGCGGCGAGGTAGGCCGCCGCGAGCGCCCTGATCTGCCCCATGACGTGCCCGACGGGCGGCGCGTCGAGGGCGATGGCCTGGCTGGGGCAGACCGCCGAGCAGGCCCCGCAGCCGGCGCAGACGCCGGTGTCGACGGCGACGTGATCGCCATCGGCGACGATGGCGCCGGTCGGACAGACGTCGAGACATCGGGTGCAGCCAATCTGCCCGGCGCGGCTGTGCGCGCAGAGATGCTCCTCGAGCCGGACGTGGAGCGTCTTCTCGAAGGTGCCGACGAGCTGCACCGCATCGACGGCCAGCGCCATGACGGCGGCGGGGTCGCGGGGGTCGGCGCGGAGATAGCCGTCGCGCTTGTGATGCGCCGAAAAGAGGGGCGTACCGCCCGAGACGTCGACGATCACGTCGCATTCGGAGCGCACGGCGTCCTGCGGGGCGGCGAAGGACAGGGGGCCGCGTCCGGCGGGGTCGGCGGCGCGGTAGGCGTCGACGGTGACCTCGAACCGCCCGAAGCTGCCCCTGGCGGTTCGCAGGCGGCCGCGGGCGACGTCGAACCGCCGCTCCCGCCCCGGCAGGATGTCGGCCGCGTCGGTCAGCAGGCAGGTGACCGACAGCGCGTCGGCGAGCCGCTCGGCCAGCGGCAGCGACACGTCGGCGGCGCCGTGGACCAGCGCCAGCCCCTCCGACACAATGTCGATCACGCGCGCGGGCGGCGCTTCGGGCAGGGCCAGGAGGGCGGCGATCTTGGGCGTCGCGCGCGCGCCCTCGTCGGACCAGCCGGCGCGGTCGCGGATGTCCACGCAGGCAGGCTCGGCCACGCCCAGCTCCTCGGCGAGGGTCGCGAACGTCTCCGCCTCCTGCCGGCAGGCGACGACGACGTCGCCGGGACCCGCGAGCGCCGCCGCGACACGGTCGATCTGATGCGTGCAGAGCCCGGTCGCGACTGCGGGGCACTCGAGGCCGGTGGCGGTGGCGATGCCGTGCCGGTCGAGCCGCTGCGAGCCGGCGCAGTCGCAGAGCAGGAGCTTCCGCGTCATTCGTCCCCCTTGGCGATCGTCCCGCCTGTTCGTAGAGATAGGGGCCGAGCGTATCCGCGGGGGGCGGATCGGTAAAGATGACCGACGACGAACGGAAGAGCAGCATCCCGGTCGGCGTCATCGTGCGCCGGGCGCCCGGCGTGACGCGCTGGGCCAAGGTCGTGTGGCGGGCCGTCGGCCTGATCCCGTTCGCCGGGCCCGGTCACTGGCAGGAGCTCCGCCGCGAGGGCGATGCGGTCGACTACCACGCCGGGACGGCGACGCTCACGCTTTGGCGGAGCGACACCGAGGCGTATCTGACGGCGTTGAACGGCCGCCCGCCGAGCGTCTTCGCGGTCCTGAGGCCCGGCCGCGAGCGGCCGTCGCTCCTGACCGTGACGGCCTCGGCCTACGAGGCGCAGGACTATGCCGACAACGGCGAGGACGTGGTCGAGCGCCTGCGGATGCCGCCTGGCCTCGAGGCCTGGGTCCGCGACTTCGTGGCGCGGCACCATGTCGAGGAGCCGTTCGTCAAGCGCCGCCGCCAGGGCCTGCGCGAACGACGTCAGGACGGCGTCGGCGACCCGCGCATCCGGCAGGCGACCGACGTCTACCGTGCGCCTGGCAGCTCGGGCGGGGGCGGCGATGGCTGACGACTTCCTGTCGCGCTGGTCGCGCCGCAAGCGCGGCAGCGAGCCCGAGCCCGAGCCCGACGCGCCAGCGGACCCGCCGAACGCGACGCCCGCGCCGCAGGTCGAGGCCGCGGAGGACGAGACCGAGGCGGAGCTTCTGGCGCGGCTGGGCCTGAAGCACCCCGACGAGATGACGCGCGGCGACGATTTCGCCGCGTTCCTGCGCTCCGAGGTTCCGCGGCATCTCCGGACGCTGGCGCTGCGCCGGCTCTGGCGCAGCGATCCGACCTTCGCATGCCTCGACGGGCTGAACGACTACGATGGCGACTTCACCGGGGGCGGGGTCCCGGCAGGAACTCTTCGCACGGCCTACGAGGTCGGCCGCGGCCTCCTTCGCAAGGTAGCGGACGCGGCGGCGGAAGGTGCGGGCGACCCCGAGCCTCCGCCTGCGGGTGTCGAGGAGGCGGCCGCGGACGATACCGTCGACGTCGCCGATGGGACCGGGGAGCCCGCCATGGAGGCCGAACCGGCACCCGAGCCGCAGGCGCCACGCGCGACGCGTCGCCGCATGGTCTTCAAGCCTCAGGATTCACAGCGGACCGGGTGAACGGCGACGATGCTTTTCACCTTGCCGTCACACTGCGCAGGTCGTTAACGTTTGCTCGAATTGCGGTCACCGAGCCAATCTTGAGCCAGGGGAACCCGTTGCAATCAGTGGCTGAGCCCACCCGTCTGGCGGAGGAAGAGGTCCTCCGCGCCGATCTCTACGATTTCCTGTCGGCGCTTCTGGCACGCCCCCCCTCGAAGTCGCTTCTCGATCGCGCCGCCGCGCTCGGCGGCGACGACGAGACCGAACTCGGGCGGGCGATCGCCGCACTTTCGCATCTTGCCCGGCGTGCGACCGAGGCCGGCGCGCGTTCGGAGTACGACCGGCTGTTCATCGGCCTCGGGCGCGGCGAGCTCGTGCCCTATGCGAGCTACTACCTCACCGGATTTCTGCACGAGAAGCCGCTGGCGGTGCTGCGCTCCGACATGCAGCGGCACGGCATCCGCCGGCACGACGCGGTGAAGGAGCCCGAGGACGGCATCGCCTCGCTCTGCGAGATGATGGGCGGGCTGATCCGCGGGCGCTTCGGACCGCCCCTCGGCCTCGCCGGGCAGCGCGAGTTCTACGGACGGCATCTGGCACCCTGGGCGGGGCACTTCTTCGGCGACCTCGAGGCGGCGAAGGGCTCGGTGCTCTACGCCCCCGTCGGCACGGTCGGACGGGTTTTCATGCAGATCGAGAAAGACGCCTTCAAGCTGGCGGGAGGAGACGAGCGATGAGCGACGAACGAGACGTTGACCAGAAGCGGCGCGGGTTCTTGCGGCTCGCCTCCCTCGCGGCGCCGGCGGCGGCGCTGGGGACGGCGAGCGGCGCCCCCGCGGCGGTGGCCGAGGCCGCGCCGCAGGGAACCGGGCTGCGCAAGACCGAGCACGTGAAGAAATATCTGGAGACGGCGCGGTTCTAGGTCGCGCGGGGAGGACGCAATGCTGAGAAGAAAGACGAACGCCGCGCCCCGGACCCGCGACAGCGGCCTCCTCGCGCGGGCTGCCGGGTCGAAGGTCGACCGCCGCGCCTTCCTGCGCGGATCGGGCCTTGCGGTCGGGGGTCTTGCCGCGATCGGCGCCGTCGGCGGCACCGTCCGCCGCGCCGAGGCGCAGGAGACGGTCGCGGGCGAGGTCCAGCGCATCAAGACCGTCTGCACGCACTGCTCGGTCGGCTGCACGGTCGAGGCCGAGGTCGAGAACGGCGTCTGGTTCGGACAGGAGCCCGGCTGGGACAGCCCGTTCAACCTCGGCGCCCACTGCGCCAAAGGCGCCAGCGTGCGCGAGCACGCCCACGGCGAGCGCCGGCTGAAGTATCCCATGAAGCTCGTCGGCGGCGAGTGGCAGCGGCTCGACTGGGGCACGGCGATCAACGAGATCGGCGACCAGATGCTGGCGATCCGCGAGGAGTCGGGACCGGACAGCGTCTACTGGCTGGGCTCGGCCAAGCACTCGAACGAGCAGGCCTACCTGCTGCGCAAGTTCGCCGCCTACTGGGGCACGAACAACGTCGATCACCAGGTGCGCATCTGCCACTCCACCCGGCTGAGGCGCACCCCGTATCGCTCCTGCACGTTCTGAAGGCCAAGGAGCAGAACAACGCGCCGCTGATCGTCTGCGACCCGCGCTTCACGCGCACCGCGGCACATGCCGACGAGTTCGTGCGCCTGCGCCCCGGCAGCGACGTGGCGCTGGTCTGGGGCATCTTGTGGCACATCTTCGAGAATGGCTGGGAGGATAAGGAGTTCATCGCCCAGCGCGTCTGGGGCCTGGACGAGATCCGGGCCGAGGTCGCCAACTGGACGCCTGACGAGGTCGAGAACGTCAGCGGCGTCCCCGGCGAACAGGTGCGCCGCGTCGCGCAGCTCATGGCATCCAACAAGCCCGGCACGGTGATCTGGTGCATGGGCGGCACCCAGCA
>CAYMRW010000063.1:0-10024 GCA_964392825.1 uncultured Rhodobacterales bacterium | reverse complement strand
ACAGGCGGGGGAAGCGGTCGAACTCGCTCTCCCAGTCCTCCTGCCCGCGCTCGACCACCATCGCGCGCGCCGCCGCCGACATGACGACGGTCGGGGCCGCGTAGGCCGAGGCGCCGAGCACGCGCACGGCATGGTAGTGCGTGAGGACGAGGTGGGTGATGGGCTTGTCAGTGACGCCTCTGACCTTCTCGATCACCTGGCGGGCCAGCCGCGGCGTCGCCTGGGCCTCCACGATCATCACCGCGTCATCGCCGATGATGACGCCCGAGTTCGGATCGCCCTCGGCCGTGAACGCCCACAGGCCCTCGCCTACTTCGGTGAAGCTGACCTCCTTGGCGGCAGTATCGCCCTGGGATGCAAAGGCCCTGCTCATGCCCGTCGCTCCTTCACGCCCTAAGCCGCCGCGGTCTTCGCCGGAACGTCGAGCGCCGTCTCGGGGGCGACGAACTCGTGACCCAGCGCCTCGGCCACCGGGGCGTTGGTGATGTGCCCGTCCCAGACGTTCAGACCCTGCATCAGGTGCCGGTCGGCGACCAATGCCGCCTTCCAGCCGCGGTCGGCGATTTGCAGCGCGAAGGGCAGGGTGACGTTGTTGAGCGCGTAGGTCGACGTGCGTGCCACCGCGCCCGGCATGTTGGCCACGCAGTAGTGCACGACGCCGTCGACCTCGTAGGTCGGCGCGGCATGGGTCGTGGGCTTCGAGGTCTCGAAGCAGCCGCCCTGGTCGATGGCGACGTCGACAAGCACCGATCCGCGCTTCATCGAGGCGAGATCGGCGCGCTGGACCAGCTTCGGCGCCGCCGCACCCGGGATCAGGACCGCGCCGATGACGAGATCGGCGTCGGCGATCAGCTCGAGGATCCGCGTGCGGGTCGAGTAGGCGGTGTTGGCCCGCGCCTCGAAATGCGTCGCCAGCCGTTCCAGCGTATCGGCGTTTCGGTCGAGGATCGTGGTGTTGGCGCCGAGGCCCACGGCCATCTGCGCCGCGTTGAAGCCGACGACGCCGCCGCCCAGCACGACGACGTTGGCCGGCCGCACCCCCGGCACGCCGCCGAGAAGCACGCCGCGGCCGCCATGCGCCTTCTCGAGCGCGGTGGCGCCGGCCTGGATCGACATGCGCCCCGCGACCTGGCTCATCGGCTTGAGCAGCGGCAGTCCGCCATGCGGCGACGTCACCGTCTCGTAGGCGATGCAGACGGCACGGGAGGCGATCAGCGCCTCGGTCTGCTTGGGGTCGGGCGCGAGATGCAGATAGGTGTAGAGGATCTGCCCCTCGCGCAGCATGGCGCTCTCGGACGGCTGCGGCTCCTTCACCTTCACGATCATCTCGCACCGCTCGAAGACCTCTGCGGGGTCCTGCGCGACCTCGGCCCCGGCGGCCAAGTAGGCCTCGTCGCTGGCGTCGATGCCCTCGCCGGCGCCGGTCTCGACGACGGCCGTGTGACCGTGCTCGACCAGTTCCGCCACGCTCTCCGGGGTGAGACCGACGCGGTATTCGTGGTTCTTGATCTCCCTGACGGTGCCGACGATCATCCCGGTGCCTCCCAGACTCTATCCGCGCGGCGTCGCCTGCGCGTCCCTCCCGCCGCACGGGCAGCATATCATGCGCTGCGACGAGCGTTAGTCCCGGCGGCAGATCGGGGTCGAGGCCGATCCCGTGCAATTCCGCAGACGTCCGGCCGAGGACCGGCTAGGGGTGGTATGGAGCGATCCGCTCCGCCGCCAGCGTGTAGCCGATTGCGGCAAGATCGGTGGTGGCCGAGGCGGTGGCGAATGTACCGGTGACGGTGACAGGATCGAACAGGCCGTCGAATTGGTGCGGCCGCTCCGTCGTCACCATGACGAGCTGGTTGGCGGGCGGCGGCGGCACGTGCACGCAGGCGCCGACAAAGGGCGCGAGGATCAACGAGACGACTCCGGTGCCGGCGTAGTCGAGCGGGATGGCGTAGCCGGGCAGGCGGACAATCTGCCCGTCGTACGTGGTGACGAGACCGCTCGATCCCGGCTGCTCGAACCCGGTCGTGAGCTGCCCGTGTTCGATGACGCCGCGGGGACGCACGACATCCGTCGCGCCGGCGCCGGGGATCAGATCGGACCATTCGAGTTCGACCAGGTCCCGGCCCCCGCCGCGACGGGCACGAGGTAGAAGGCGGAGCCGCCGAGGATCAGGCGACGCCGGTCGATCGGTCCGTCTGCCATCTCAGTCCCATTCGTAGGCTTCGATTCGGATCGCCGCGAGAGCGTAGCCGATCTCGGCGAGTTCGGTCGACATCGCCCGCGTCTCGATCGTGCCGACGACCCAGATGGCGTCGAAGAGGCCCGCGCTGGGATAGGGATCCCGCGTGGTGACGTGGACGAGCTGGTTCGCGGGCGGTGGCGGCACGTGGATGCAGGCGCCCATGTAGGGGGCGAGGATGAACTCGGTGACGCCGTCGCCGTCGAAGGCAAGCGGGATGCTGTAGCCCGGCAGCTTGACGAGTTTGCCGTCGAGGGCGCTCACCACCTTCGTCGCGTTCTCGTCGAAGATCGGGCGCCAGATGTCGTGCGCCTCCTCGAACTCGCCGTTGGCGATGATCTCGCCGTAGGGAACACCCGGCGGAATCAGGTCCTCCCAGGTGATCTCGGTCGCGACGGCCGACCAGCCGCGGCGCGGCGCTGAGAAGCAGCGTACGGCGGTGAAGGGCGGCAAGCATGGCGTCTCCTTTCAGGCGCGGACGGTCATGCCGTCGGCGAGGGACAGGCGATAGGCGCGGAGCGCGGGCACGAGGCTCGTCGCCGCTGCGGCAAAGACGACGGCGGCGATCATCAGCGCCTCGCGCGGCGTCGGTGGCTCGATGGACAGGAAGAGCCCGAACGCGGCGTCGATCGACGGCTGTGCCGCGAGAAGCCCGAGGTAGAGGAGGGCGGGGCCGAGGAGCGCACCGAGAACCGCCATCAGAACGGCCCCGAGCATCAGCAGCCCGGCGATGGCGACGGGACTGGCGCCGACCGCGCGCAGGATCGCCATCTCGCGTCGCCGTTCGTACAGGCTCGACAGGATCATCGCGGCCATCCCGAGGAGCGCCGTCACCACCACCATCGCCAACACCGCCACGAGCGCGGTCTCGGCGATGCCGACGATGCCCCGGAGTTCCTGCAGCGCGACGCCCGGCAGGACGGCGAGCAGCGGCTTCTCGGGGTACTTGTTGCTCCATCGCTGGAGGTTGAAGATCTGCAGCCGGCTCTCGACGCCGACCATCGCGGCGGTGATGGCGCCCGGGGTGAGGTCCATCCTCCTCAGGTCCTGGCGGGGGTGGCCCGGCCCGGTATCTGCGCTCCGCTCCGCCAGTCGACGTGGATCGCCTCGATCGCGGCGAGGCCGACGATCACGGTCCGGTCGACCGGGGTGCCGGTCTTGGCGAGGATGCCCGAGATGCGGAACGGCAGGTCGTCGTGCTCGGTGAACGAGGCGAGGCCGTGAGCGACCACGATCGGGTCGCCCGTCTGGTATCCGAGTTCGGCCGCGACGTCGGCACCGATCACCACGTCGAAGAGGTCGTCGAGCAAGGCGCCGTCGGCGACGGCGAGCGGCCGGCCGCCGCGGTACCTGTAGCGTTCGAAGTATTCCGCCGTCGTTCCCATGACGCGGAACTGCCGATGGCTGTCGCCGAGCGAGATCGGCACGATCCACGCCACCTACGGCCGGGCGGCGATGTCCTGGTAGCTCTCCCACGTCACGTTGTTCGTCGCCGTGCCGATGCGGAACACCGAATAGAGGAGAAGCTGGACGCTGCCCGACCGGGCCCCGATGATCCGCTCGGTGTCCGAGATGGTGTCGGCAAAGCTCGCCCGCATGCCCGTCCGGACCTTCTCGACCCCGAGAAACAGCATGACCGAAAGCGCGATCGCGAACACCGTGAGACCCCCGGTGAGCCACCGGCTCGCAAGCGAGCGGATCGCGAGCCTCAGGATCATGCGGCGCGCTCGCGGCTCGTCCGGACCACGTCGTCAAGGTCGATGACCCGATCGAAGCGCGCGGCGAGGCGCTCGTCGTGGCTGACCAGCAGGAGCGTCGCGCGGGCCGCATCCGCCTGCGCCACCAGCAGGCCGACGAACGTGCCCTGCGCCGCGGCGTCGAGGGCGGAGGTGGGCTCGTCCGCGATGACCAGCGACGGCCCGCCGATCAGCGCCCGTGCCGCCGCCACGCGCTGCTGCTGGCCCATGCTGAGTTCGGCCGATGCCGCACGCTCCATCAGTTCGCCGGAAAGGCCGAGGGCGGCTGTGAGGCGCAGTGCCTCGGCCCGCGGATCGTCGAGACGCCGGCGCCGATCGGGCGCGAAGGTCAGCGGCAGCAGGATGTTGTCGAGGGGCGATGCGTACGCGAGCAGATTGAACATCTGGAAGATCACGCCGATCCGTTCCGCCCGAAACCGGTCCCGCCGTGGGCCGGAGAGGGCGCCGAGGTCGACCCCGTCGATCTCGACGGCGCCGCGGTCCGGGGTCATGATGCCGCATACGAGCGCGAGGAGGGTGGTCTTCCCCGAACCATTGGGGCCGAACAGGAACACCCGCTCGCCACGCCCGATCGTCAGGTCGGCGACGGCGAGGCGGAAGGTGGTGCGACCCGGCCATGCGAAGGCCACATCGCGCAGCCGGACCGCCACGTCGCGGTTGTTCTCGGCCGTCACCGGGGGGATTACATCATGCCCGACAGGTCGAGCGAGGGGGCGTCGCGTTCGACCGCGACGGAAATCGCACCCGCCTCGGCCGCCATCTGCACCTCGAGCTTCTCCGCATTGGGGAAGCGGTCGAAGTACGGAAACTCGATTGCCGAAAGGGAGACGGGATCGCCACAGATGAACGTGTAGCGCGCGTGGAACTCCGTATGCCGCCCGCCGTCCTCGTGGTTTTCTGCCTCTGCATGCGTATCCGCGCGGGCCTCCTCATGGCCGTCCGCCGCGTGACCGTCGCCCTCGTGGTTATCCTTCCCGAACTGTTCGACCGCAGCTTCGATGACGTTGCAGGCCGCCGCTTCGGAAAAGCGGAACAGCTCCTCCGGCCGCTGTAGCTGCGTGCGCGCCGTCTCGATGGCGGCCTGATCCTCGTCCGACTCCGGCGTATGCTCGAGCCCCACGATGTCGAAGCCCGGCGCTTCGAGGTCGACGGCGATCCGATCGCCCTCGAACGCCATCGTCAGCGACTCCGTTCCGTGTTCGTGCGCGCCAAGCCCGCGCGTCTCGTCGGCCCCAACGGCACCCCCCACGCCAATCATGGCAATCGACGAGATGAGGGCTCGCATGACTTCTCCCGTGAACGCGTTTGCAGTGTCAGGCGTCATCTCAGTCGTGCGCAGCGTCGCAGGCGAAGACTGGTGCCCGAGAGAGATGTGCTTCGTGTCGTCAAGCCATCTTCCGGACGCCGTTCGGACAGCCTTTCCCGACACGCGCATCCTGTTAAGCCAGCCGCACACATCTGTCGCCGTGGAGCTCGAGCACCTCGCACTGCCAACCCGCGATGCGACCGAAGCCACGGACATCGAAGCAGTTTCGTCAGCGCCAGAGGACACGCAACCCGAATTCTGGGAGTTCGTGGGTTTCCTGCGAATGATGGTTCAGCCTTACTTGTGTGAAGGACGCACGGACGTCGCCTTCGCCGCCGCGATGGCAGGTGTCAGCACGCGGACATTGAAGCGCCGGCTCCGGATGTGCGGAACGTCGTATTCGCGGCTACTGAAGGAGGCGCGTTTCGGACTTGCGCGGACGTTGCTCGAAGATCCCGCCGTGAAGGTCATCGATGTTAGCGTGATGGCAGGCTAAGAGAGCCCGCAGCACTTCACCCGCGCCTTTCGCCAATTCACTGGAATGACGCCATCCCAGTACCGCGTCCGCGCACCTGAATACATGATAAGTCGCTGAGGGCAGTCACATTTTAAGGAACGCGCATGCGCCTTTGTGATGATCACACTCGGATAACATGCGCCTTACCCTTTCATCCGATCGTTTCCCTCAGATGTAACCGAAGTCGGCGGTGCGGGCCCCAACCGCTTCGTGGGCCATCTCGCGGAGCGCAGCATGAGGAAAGGATAGGCGCGCATTTTGAACCTCGGCCAAATCGGCCGTCGGTCTGCTTTTCGCAGGTTGCTGTGTCAAGACACTCGGATGGGGCATCGCTGGACAAGCACGCATCCCAAGCGAAGGTCCACGGCGCAATCGCTTCAGTCGTCCTCTGCTTCCTCAACTTCTTCGGTCTCTACCTCTTCGGAGTCCTCCTCGTCGCATCCTGCAAGGCTGAGAGTCATGGCGAGGGCGAGGACGGGAAGGATAAAGAACTTCATGCGGGTCTCCTTAGACGAGAATGCAAGTGACAAGCGGCTAATCTGAACGCAGCAGGCTCGAGATCATGATCTGCAACGTCACACCGGAAAGATAGCTGAAACGAGTACATCGACCACGCGGCGCCCTTGGACCCGGCATGAAGTCGCGCATTCCGGCACGGGATGGATCGACACGCAGAAGGTCGGTCGCGTCGGCGACTGCAGAAGCTTCGGCGCCGAGGAGGTCCCGTACTCTGATGAGGGTGTCCTTGCGGCCCGCACCGGCGAGCAGTCCGAAGTGCCGGATGCGGTGGAAGCTGTTGGGCAGGATGTGGATCAGGAAGCGGCGGATGCACGGCACGCGGGGCGGAGCACAACCCGGGCCTGTGCATCCGGACTGGCGGCACGGCGGGCGAAGCTGTGCCACGGTTGCGATGCGAAGGCTCGCGAATGCGCTGGGCCGTGAAGCCCGAGCGGTCGCGGAGACGCTGAACGACGACTGACACCCTCTGCCGAAACCTTGTTGCGGTGCGGCCATCCCGCTTCCTATGGTGCGGGAAATTTGGACATTTGAATGACGCCGCAGCAGTTCATCGACAAGTGGCAGACATCCGAGCTGAAGGAGAGCGCCGCGGCGCAATCACACTTCAACGACCTATGCAGTCTGCTCGGGATCGACGATCCGGCGACGACTGACCCGAAGGGCGAGTGGTTCACGTTTGAGAAAGGCGCGTCGAAAACGGCCGGCGGCGAAGGCTGGGCCGACGTATGGCGCAAGAGTTGTTTCGCCTGGGAATACAAGGGCAAGAAGAAGGACCTCGACCGCGCCTTCGCGCAGCTCCAGCAATACGCCATCGCGCTCGAAAATCCGCCGCTGCTGATCGTGTCCGACATGGCGCGGTTCCGCATCCACACGAACTGGACCAATACCGTCCAGAAGGTGCACGAGTTTGGCATCGAGGACCTTCGCAACGCCGCCACGCGCGACCTGCTGCCCGACGCCTTCGACAACCCCGAGAGATTCAAGCCGGAAAAGACCGGGCAGAGGCTTACCGAAGACGCGGCGAAAGAATTTGCGGCACTTGCTCGCCGCCTTCGCGACCGGGGCCACAACGGGCAGACCGTCGCCCATTTCGTCAACTGCCGTGTCTTCTGCCTCTTCGCGGAGGACGTGGACTTTCTGCCGAACAAGATGTTTCAGCGGATGCTTGAGCCCTGCCGCGCGAACCTTCTCGATTTCGAGGGGCACGCCCGCACCCTCTTCACTGCGATGAAGGGGGCGGCCCCGTCGGTTTCGAGCGCGTCGAATGATTCAACGGTGGGCTCTTCGATGGCGACACCGCCGTTCCCCTCGACAAGGAAGACGTGGACAACCTGCGCACAGCCGCCGCGCTCGACTGGTCGGAGATCGACCCCTCCATAATGGGTACCCTGTTCGAACGCGGGCTCGACCCCGCCAAGCGCAGCCAACTTGGCGCCCACTATACCGACCGCGACAAGATCATGCTGATCGTCGAGCCGGTCATCATCCGCCCCCTGCTGGCGGAGTGGGAGGCCGTGAAGGCGCAGATTACTGATACGCTCGACAAGGCCCCGCAGGAGACGAAGGAGCGGCTGTTGCGCGGCGCCGAGCTGGCCGCGCGCACGCGGGCTCTGGGCAAGGCCGAAAGCCTGCACCGCGCCTTCGTGGACCGCCTCAACGCGTTCCGCGTGCTCGACCCCGCCTGCGGCTCGGGGAACTTCCTCTATCTCGCGCTGCTCGCGCTGAAGGATATCGAGCACCGGGTGAACCTGGGGGCCGAGGCGCTGGGCCTCCCGCGCGGCTTCCCTCGCGTCGGGCCAGAGGCAGTCAGGGGCATCGAACTGAACCTCTACGCGGCCGAGCTCGCCCGCGTGTCGGTTTGGGTAGGCGAGATCCAGTGGATGCGCCGCAACGGCTTCGACGCTGCCCGCAACCCGATCTTGCGCCCGCTCGACACCATCGAGTGCCGCGACGCGGTGCTGAACCCGGACGGCACCGGCGCCGATTGGCCCGAGGCCGACGCGGTGGTGGGAAACCCGCCGTTCCTCGGCGGTAAGCTGCTGCGCTCGGGGCTGTCGGACGACTATATCGACGCGCTTTTCGCGGCGCGGAAGGGCCGGGTGCGCCCCGAGGCCGCCCTCGTGCTCTACTGGTTCGCGAAGGCGGGCGAGATGCTGCGCTCCGGCCGCATCGGCCGCTTTGGCCTCGTCGTCACAAACTCCATTCGAGGTGGCGCAAACCGCGACACGCTGAAGAGCGCGGTGGGCGCGGGCCGCATTTTCGAGGCGTGGGACGATGAGGAATGGACGGTGGAGAGCGCGGCCGTTCGCGTCTCTCTCGTTTGTATCGACGGCGGGCTGTTCGTGGACCTGACAGAGGCGCGGCGCTTGCCCGAGAACCGCGGCGTCGTCTTCATGGGTGATACCAAAGGCGGCGCCTTCGACGTGTCGGGGGAGTTGGCGCGCGACTGGCTGGCCTCGCCGCTCAATCCGAACGGCCGCCCGAATACCGAGGTGCTCCGCCCGTGGATGAACGGCATGGACGTGACCCGGCGGTCTTCAGGGAAATGGATTATCGACTTCGGTTGGGAGATGCCCGAGACGGATGCCGCGCTCTACGAGGCGCCTTTCGCGTATGCGTCCGAGCATGTGAAACCGGTGCGGATCAAGAACAAGCGTGAAGCCTACGCCCGATATTGGTGGCGCTCATGTTGAGCCGCGTCCGGGCATGTGGGCGAAACTGAAAGCGCTAGAGCGATTCATCGTCACACCGGAGGAGGTCTCGAAGCACCGCGTATTCGCCTCGTTATCCGCCGGCGTTGTTCCAGACCACAAGTTGCAGGTCATCGCTCGGGATGACGACACAACGTTCGGAGTCCTGCTTTCGCGGCTCCATTACGTCTGGTCTCTGCGCGTCGGTAGTTGGCACGGAGTCGGCAACGACCCGCGCTACACCATCGGTACCTGCTTCATGACCTTTCCCTTCCCCTAGGGTCTGACCCCCGACATTCCCGCCGGTGACTACGCCGACGATGCGCGCGCGCAGGCCATCGCCGCCGCCGCGCGGCTAAACGAGCTGCGAGAGAACTGGCTCAACCCACCCGACTTGGTGCAGCGAGTGCCCGAGGTGGTGCCGGGCTACCCCGACCGCATCCTGCCCCGCGACGACGCCGCCGCGAAGGCGCTCAAGAAACGCACGCTGACAAACCTTTACAACGCCCGCCCCGCCTGGCTCGACCACGCCCACCGCGCCCTCGACTAGGCGGTGGCCGACGCCTACGGCTGGGGCGACGACGGGCGCGCCGGCACCTTCACCGACGACGAAATCCTCGCCCGCCTCTTTCGTTGAATCAAGTCCGAGCATCGACCGACAGATGACCGACGACAAAGAGGGCAACCACACCCGACTGAACTTAGAGAGCCGGGGGCGCGCGGCTCGTGCTGCAGTAATGCTTGCGAGGCATAGGGGGTTGTTGCCCCCGGAGGATAAGACCTCCCTCAATGTCGAGAACATGGTTCGCGAAGAGATGATCGTGCGCGTCTGGAGCGGGAGTCGCGATGGGCAGGCATCGAGTCAGCGCCCGATTCGGGTGGGTTGTGAATTCGGCAACTATTTTGGCCATCTGACTCGTCTGGTGGGCTTCGAACTGACCTTCGGCAACTGCCCGGATTTTGGAGTGCTTCGCGAACGCCTACACTGCTACTTCGGGG